>JAFUPM010000033.1 GCA_017481225.1 Clostridia bacterium | reverse complement strand
TCGTTAGCCTCTTCGACGGGCGCCTCTTCGATAGCCTCCTCGGTGACAGCTTCCTCTGCTGCAGGCTCTTCCTCAACGATAAGCGTGGGTTCCTCTGCAACCTCTTCAACTGTCTCCTCGACAATCTCTTCGGGTGCCTCTTCAACAACCTCTTCAACAGGTGCCTCTTCGACAGCCTCCTCAACAGGTGCCTCATCAACAGCCTCCTCATCGGGTGCCTCTTCGACAGCCTCCTCAACGGGTGCCTCTTCGACAGCCTCCTCGACGGGTGCCTCTTCGACAACCTCCTCAGCGGGTGCCTCTTCGACAGCCTCCTCAACGGGTGCTTCTTCGACAGCCTCCTCGACGGGTGCTTCTTCGACAGCCTCCTCGACGGGTGCCTCTTCGACAACCTCCTCAACGGGTGCTTCCTCGACAGCCTCCTCAACAGGTGCTTCCTCGACAACCTCTTCAACAACCTCTTCAACTACCTCGGGCTTCTCAGCCTCAACGACAACTGCAAGGTCGGTGATAACAGGCTCGGGAATTACAACAACGGGTGTTTCAGGAACTACTGCCACGGGTTCAACAGCAGGCTCTGCTACAACAGGCTCCTCTACGGGCTCCTCTACGGGCTCCTCTGCTGCTACGGGCTCAGATGCTTCAACAACCTCTTCCTCAACTGCGGGCTCTTCGTCCTCGAGAATGTCTACCTCGTGGAGAACGTTAGCCTGAGGATGTGCCTCAACTACGGGCTCAACGACAGCTTCCTCTACAACAGCCTCGGTAGCTTCAACTACGGAAACCGCTTCCTCAACCTTTGTTGCGGAAATAGGAGCTTCAGCTTCGCTTGCCTTAACGGGCTTTGTGGGTATGATTACGGGTGCTATGATTGTATCCTTCTCGATAGTCTCTGCCGCTACGGTCTGTACTACAGGCTGTACTGCAGGCTGAACTACGGGTTCTGCTGCGGGCTGTGCTACGGGCTCTGCTACGGGCTTCTTAGCCGCCTTCTTAGCAGGCTTGGATACAACGTTCTTAATTACAGCAACCTTCTCGCCGGGAGTCTCGGTTACGAGTCTTTCAACGATAGGCTCTGCTACGGGAGTGCTATCAAGCTTAACTTCCTTAGCCTTACCGGGCTTCTGCTCGGGTGCTACACCGTAGGAACGTGCGGGAGCAGCCTTTTCGGTTACGAGAACCGTGCGGGACGCTGTGGTCGCGGTGTTCATTGCGGTGGGAAGATCCATAAGGATTTCTGGCTCGCGCTCCTCAGCCTTGAGTCTGACGGTTCTGCCGGACTTCCATTCAGCACGGCGGAGGTCGTCATAAAGCTCCTCATTGTGAACAGCTCGACGTCCCTTAACCTTATTGCGCTTACCAAGCTTAGCAACGAATATGATAAATACTATAAGGATAACTGCGAGAAGTGCAATTCCGATAACCATAAGAATCATCGGGTCGATTTCAATCTTATTCTTATCGGTATCGCCTGTGGTTCCGTCACCGTCGCCACCCTCGTTATCGCCGCCTTCGCCGCCTTCGCCGCCGGGTCCGTCAGGATTGTCGGGGTTATCGGGATTGTCGGGATTGTCGGGATCGTCGGGATTGGGATCGTCGGGATCGATAGGTCCAGGACCGGGTGTGTCGCCGCCTTCATCCTCCTCGCCAAGCGCTGCTACAGCGTAAAGGGAGAAGTGGTTTGTGTTAAATCCTACGAAATCGTCGCCGTCGGCATAGGTGGTATCGCGAGGCTCAGCCAAAACGATGTTGCCTTCAGCGTCAAGCTCGATGTAGAATATGCTTACGCCCTCGATATCCTCACCGTTCACGATGGAATCGGGAGTCTTAACAAGAAGCTCGAAGGGGTTGCCCACAACTGCAGAATAGTCGGGGGTCACGCCGCTTCCGTTCTTGAATACGATATCGTAGAGAACGTGAATCTTGTAGGAAACGTCATTGTGCTTGAAGTACAGGGTCTTAAGAGAATCAAGGTTGAACTCGCCTATGGTCATATCGTAGCCGTAAAGGAGACCTGTGGGATCCTCATAGCTACCAAGCTCGGAGCCGCCCTTTACGCTATCGATTTCCCAATAGAGAACTCTGGAAGGAAGGTTTCCGACTGTCTCATAGTATTCGTAGAAGTTCTCCCCGCTCTTCTCACCTGTAAGAACGAAGCTGTCAAACTTCGTCATATATTTGCCGGTAGCTGTCGCACTAAGGACATAAAGCTCGTCGGCGTTGACGTAATACTCTACGCCTACGTCAGAGGGAAGATTGTTAAGGAATACGGAGTACTCCTTACCAACGTAGGGAAGCAGACCGCCATCAAAGGCGTGCTTGACTCCGTCAACCTCGTAGTACCAATCAAGGTTACCGAGATTGAACTCGCCCTTATTGAATACGTAGGAGGCATCTGCCTCGCAGTTCTCAAGCTCGTAGTTGCCTGCAAGAGGTCCTGCAAGAGCGAAGGTAACGGTTACCGAACCTTCACCGGGCTTGGTTAAGGTTACTTCATCGTAGCTGACGGTGTACCAAAGTCCGGAATTTATACCGAGCAGGTCGTCGCCAACGAGGGCGTACTCGAGAATAGCCTCGATATTGTGACCGTTCTCGAAGTCGGGAGTAAAGGTAGTATTAGTTACGCTGTAGGTGGAGGTCTTAACCTCGTCCCAGCTTACGGTGCCGCTAATCTTAACAGCGGTAAGCTTCCAGAGGTGTACAGCGCTTGTAAGCTCGGGAGAATTCTCCTCAAGGCTCTCTACAAGAACGTAGTTAGAGTTGACAACCGCAACCTCAGCCTGATACTGTCCTGCGTTCTTTGCTTCAAGGTCTCCGCTGAACTCGAGGATACCTGCATAGTCAGCTACGGCAGCGGGAGTACGAACGTACTGAACGAAGCCGTTGTACTGAGACTCGGTAAGCGCCCAGAGTGTGGAAATAAGGATTTTCGCAGGGGTGATGGACCAAGCGCACTCAGCCTCACCTTCAAGAACGTAGTTGGGATTAACAAGCTCGAGTACGGTTTTGTAGCCGCCTACGTTAACTGCCGACTCGTCGAATACTATGCTAAGCACTCCGCTTGCAACGTAAGACTCAGCAAGTGCGCTGAGAACCTCGTGGCTGTATCCGTCGTAAACGAAGCTTAATACTGCGGAGTCAAAGAGGTCCTGAGCATTGATAGCCTTCTGAAGCACGGACCAATTGAGGCTCGCCTTATCTGCGTTTATAAGAACGTAATGCTCGGTGTCCTTCAGCACGAGAGCTGCGGTGTATGCGCCTGCAACGCCGGACTCTGTCACGCTGTCTAGGGAATATCCGAGAATGTTATCGCCAAGAAGCTGTACTGCCTCGTTGGTAAGGAAGCCGGCAACGGTCCAGGTCATATCGGGGTCGAATTCGTAGTAAACGTGGTCGTTCGATACCCAGAGCTTGGAGCCGTCGATAATAGCCTTCATATTAACGCTTATCTTCTCGCTCTCCGCAGAGATGGAGACGTCGGCGTAATCAACGGTAACCTCAACGTAGTAATAACCGGAATCGTCAAAGCTGTCAAGGATAATGCTTGCGCCCTCGCCTACGAGAGTTGCCTCGGAGTTAAGGTCAGCAAGGTAATACCACTTGTAGCTGACGGTGTGATTGATGCCTGCAAGTCCTGCTACGGAGCCGACTGCAGTAAGAGTGTACTTGTCACCGGGAACGTAGTTGAAGGTGGGGTCAACCTCTGCCCCGTTTTTGTCGGTGATGACGGTGTCGATAACGATGTCGTCAGCCGATACGGGAGCGATAACCTTAACAACTATAGGCTCGGTGTTTTCGATAACCTTGGGGTCATACTCGCTATCAGCAGAGAGGGTTACTCGGTAGGAGTAGGTGCCTGCATCTGCAAAGTTAGTAACAGTAAGCGTTTCGCCTACGTGAACGACTCCGCCGTCCTTAATCCACTCAACGGTAATCTGCTCGCCTGCAATGGGGCCCTCGGGATTAACGATAACGGATATTGTACGGGAGTCTCCGTCGTAAACGAAGGAGTAAATTCCGCTTTCCATATCGTAGAAGCCCTCGGTGGACTCAAGGATAACTGGTACGGAATTGTCGAGAACAGCCGTGACGGTAACGTCGCGGTCAGGCATTTCGGAAATGGGTGCGCCGAACTCGTCAACCCAGCCTTCAATCCTTCTGCCCTGATATTTCTCTATATTAATAAACTTTTTAAGGTCCGCGCCCTTAGGAAGAACGCCAATCTTGTACTCCTCGCCGCCAACAAGGTAGGTAACCTTGGAAACGCCGGGAACGGTTACGTTTACGTCTACGTCAAGCTCGATAAGGTCGAGGTCGATAAGGTCGGTGATGTAGACGATGTAGCCCTTGTACTTCTCAAATCTTTCGGGAAGATTGTTAACGATAAGACGTCTGATATCGTCCCACTCCTTGGAGAAGGTTCCCTCGATACCGAACATATGCTCGCCCTCGTAGATATCGCCTACAAGGTCCTTATCGTGGAACGCCTCGGGAATGAAGCCGTATGCAATGTCAACGTACTTGACAGTAAGGTCCTTAACCTTCTCGAAGAGCGCCTTGTTCTCCTTGAACTTGGCAATGATGTCCGCTGCGGTCATATCCTCAGCGAAATCAACAGCTCCCTCAAGCTTATCGCTGCCTCTGCCGTCATAATTGTCGGAGAAGAGCTTTGCAATCTTGATTATGTAATCTGCGTACTTCGTGCCGAGCAGACCGTCAATCTCGTCCTCAAGCACCTCGAGGAAATCTGCAACCTCCTCGAAGGTTATGTCCTTATAGGACTCGTAGAGCTCGTAGAAGTCGGAGACGTCCATAGAGAGGAATTTGAATATCCTGTTCTTTGTAACGTCGTTAATCTTGGGAGACTCAAGAGCCTTAAGAAGAAGCTCGGATACTGCCTCGGGAACGTCAACGTCAAGCGTAAGGGTTCCGTCAGCGAATACTATGGTGATGCTCTCTGCAAGAACGTCGGCAAGACGTCTTACAAGGTCCTGGCAGGTCTCGAGAGAAACCTTAAGGTTAAATTGTGCGTCACCAAGCTTAGTATTAACAGATATATCCCATTCAAGGAACATCTCGTCGTCGCCAAGCTCTGCAATCTCGCTGAAATCAGGGATATTCTTAAGCAGTTTCTTAGCAGTCTCGAGATTTACGTATCCGTCGAAGAGAACGTCACCGTCAACCTCCAAGGACTCGAACTGAACGAGTAGGTCCTTGATGGAGAGAGTAGGCTCCTTTATCTCAATCTGCTCCTTAGTGCTTTCGTACTCGGTAACGATGGAGTCAACCACCTCGGGAAGCTTGTTGGAAATCTCTTCCTTCTTCACGGGGTCGGTGATGTATGTATCAACAACCTCCTTGATAGCGCTATCAACCTTCTCGGGGGTAAATTCCGTTACGTCGGGAAGCTCCTCCTTGGTGATAACGCCCGCTGCAACTCCAAGGTTGACCATCTCGCCAACGTAGCCTGCAAGATCTTCCTTCTTGCTTGCCTCGTTTACGAGGTCGTCGAAGAATTGCTCGTAGTGGGTTTCGTCCGTGCCCTGGTACTCATTCTTAACGTAGAGGTTAAGAAGAGTTTTCCATATCTCCTCGTTTTTCACAATGGAATCGAGAGATGCGGCTGCTACAACGACGCTACCCGCCGCCTTCGCGGTAGGCTCGCCTGCAGCGTCCCACTCGCTCTCGAGCTGGTCGATAATCTCGTCAATAACGAGAGTCTTGACAGCGTCAATAGCTGCATCAAGGATAGCTCTCAGCTCTGCCTTATTGAGAGACAAAAGCTCTTCCTTTGTGGGCTTGAGAACGACGTCCAGATACTGTTTGCCGTTCTCATCAGTACCGTAGACCAGCTCAAACCAGCCCGTATCTACGCCCTCTTCCTCAACGACAGGGCTGTCTGTGCTGCCCGACGGAGAGGATGCAGACTGCCCTACCGACAGAGGCGCCGACGAAAGTGCCGATGCCGATGCGGGAAGCAGCGTGCCGAGAACCATGATACAAGCAAGTAAGAATGCTAACGCGGTGCTGATGCGCTTGCTGTGTTTTCTCATAGCTTTACTCCTTTGCATTATTTGCATTTAAAATAAAAATCAACATATTACGTATAGCGCAGAGGCGCGTACAGTTCCAATACCCGTACACGTATGCGTTATATTAAGTATATTATAGCATCTATCAAAGGCAATTGCAACTGTTTTTGGAAAAAAATATCGACGATTTTCGCATTTTTTTGTCTTTTCAAGCGAAAACCGTCGATAAAATAGGAAAATTTATGCAATTTTGGTTTAAATTAACACGGGTGTGGGGGTATTAGCGCTTAAAACGCTTAATTGCAACTATTCCCACCCATATTACCGCAACGAGCATTGCGGTAAATATGCAGGCTACGATAATGGTAAGAAGCTCGTAAATCGTAAGCCTGTCGGGAGCTTCCACCTTCTCGATGGGGACTGCCTCGTAAAGCGCCTTGTAGGTTACGTTACCCTTCACCGCAGAAAGGTCGGGCGACCAGCCGATAAACTTATACTCGAAGTCTCCGTCGCTCGCCTTACGGGGTGCCTCTTTTGGGGGCGTGGGAATTTCTCCGTAGGGTACGAGAAGGGTGGTGACAATGCTTCCCTCGTTGACAAAGGTGACCTTGCACATTATCTCCTCAACCAGCGCCATAACAGTGACGTCCTCTGCGGGCATAACGAAGGTGCGGTTATAAATAACCGTTTCCTTGCCGTCCTGGGTGCGGTAGAAGAGCTTAAGAAGCTTTTTGCCCTCCCCAAGCTCCACGTTAACCTTTACCGTGTCACCGAGGAAGTAGCTTGAGTTTTGGGTAGTTATGCTTGCAAAGTCCGAGGATACGGCGTGGGTGACGTACTCCGAGCTTACGGAATACTCAACGTTCGGCTTACCCGTGAAGCAAATTTCGCCGTCGGAAACCGTGTAGGGGATAACCGTGGAGGTGCCGTCCGCCCTAAGAACACGGACTCTTATACGGCTGTAGCTTTGCAGATTCATACTGAAGGAAATATTAACCTCCGCATCGAGGTCGGATACCTCCCTGCCCTCTCTGTCCAGAGCCAAAACCTTGTAGGAGCGCTTCGCGTTACCCATAGTAACGGAATCAATTCTGAGAGATGCGACCCCTGCCTCCTCAAGCTTATCGAGAAGCTGAGGCGAAAGCTCAACCGTAGCGAAGGCGGTGTCAATCCTTGCCTCCGAGAAGGGCGTGCGAAGCTCCAGAAGTCCTGTAATATCGAAGTCGGTTATAAGGGAGCCTGTGGCGTCGAAGGTGAAGTTGTCACCGTCGTAGATTACCGTAACGCCGGGAACCGAGGGGATAATCTCCATCTCGCGGAACTCGGCGACGTAGGTTGCGTCGCAGGTGACCTCTCTGATTTCGGGGGTCCAGCCTGTGAAAACGTATCTATGCTCACCCGTAGAGGGCTTTGTCGGAGTACCGACGTAGCTCGGCAGGGCTCCGTAGGGGAGCTTCTCCGCTTTAACCTCTCCGTTTATCTCCCAGCTTACCGTGTAGTATTTGAGAGTTTCGGCAAAATAGGGATAAAGCTTCACGTCCTCGTTAACCGAGGTGATGTCAACTCGCACGCCCTCCGCTGTCTGCCAGCCTGCGAAGGCGTAGGTAGCCCTCTCGTCCTCGCTTTTCGTAGGAACGGGGCCTCTGTAGTCGGCGTAGGTGCCGCGGTCAACGGTGGTGTAATAAGGCGTGCCGTCGCTGTCGTAGAAGGTGACGTTGACGGTTTCAACGTTAATAAAGCGTTTGTCAACCGAGCTTTCAACTCTGACGGTAACGGGAGAGTCAAAGCTTAATTCCCTCTCCTTCACCGTATCTCCGAAGGATGCGCACAGGGCAAGTATCTCCTCGGGGAAGGTTGGAGGAGTCGGGAGTGTGGGCTCTGTAACCTCTTTGGGTGGGTCACCGGGGTCGTTAACGGTGTCGGGTGGGTCCCCGGGGTCGTCCACAGGTGTGGGAGCTACGGGCTCGGGAACGTAATCGGGCATTTTGGGCTCGGATACGGGTGTGGGAGGCTTAGGCTCCTCACCTACGGAGGGGAAGCCCGTGGTTATGGGCTTTGCGTTATTCGTATCCTTGATATACTTGGTGTAATCACCTATAAGCTGGGGCAAGGTTTTCTCATCGCCTATGTAGCCGATGATAATATTCTCGGGGGTGAGTACCTTCTTTTTCTGGTACTTGTCGAGGTAGGAGGGGTCTATGGTTTCAACGGGTCCGTCGGATATCGCCATACAGACAAGGTAGAGCTGAGCTACGAGTATCTGGTATTTAAGGAAGCGCTGGGGGTCCTCGGAAACGCCCGTGATACCTACCACATCGGAGCTTCCGTTAGCCAAACCCATAAAGGACATCTGACCGAGGTAGTGGAGAGAATCGAAAAGTCCGTTGAAGGCTGTGCAGAATTCGTCGTAATATTCGGTGTAGTAGTTGTACTTCGCAATCTCGGTGGTAAGCTCGAAGTAGTCACCGAGGAGAACGCGGAGCTGCTCTGTGGATTCGTCCGCAAGGTCTATGACCTTCTCAGGTACTTTAAAGATGGGGCTTTCGAAGGTGTCGCGCTCGGCGAGGACCATATCAACCAGGCTGTTTTTAACAACGGAGCTGTAAAGGTCGCGGTCAAGGGCGCTCATCTTCACCTTACACAGGTCTATTATGGCAAGGTGGCTTCTGCAGAGGGCTAGGGTATCAGCCTCGGATTTGTACTGCGCGTAGGCGTTCTCGTACTTTTTGTATTCGTTAAGATAGTTGGAGTAATCCTTGTATAGGCCGTCGTAGATTTCCATCTGCTCAAGGTAGTCGGCGCGTGCGTCAACTGCAGACTCGAAAGCAACCTTCGCCGCAAGATACGCCGTATATTTTTTCTCGGCGGCATCATAATCTCTCTTGGCGATAAGGTAAGCCTTATAAGCCTCGGTATCCCTGCCGTGCTGCTCTAAGGCGAGAAGGTAGCTATCGTATTCAGCCTTTGCACCGTTATACTCGTCAAGTGCCTCCTCGTACGCCTCGGTTGCGGCATCCATTTCCGCTTGAAGAAGAGGCGCGTCATTGTAGGCTTTGTTTACAAGAGAGTTTGCAAGCTCGGAGGAAATCTCTATTTCAAGCGCATAGACCACGCGAACGGCGAGAGTGTCGTCGTCCTCAGGAACGCCCTCGAAGGTTGTGTCATAGCTTTCGCCCTCTCCGCGGACAAGCTCGCGCTCAACTCCGAGAAGCGAGGCGCGCACGGGTACCCATACGACCTCGGCGCCCGACTCGGTAAGGTATGTATATTCACGGGCGAACACCGACAGCGTGCCGTCGCTGTAAGGGGCTGCGACGTAGGACGTGGTTATGCCATCGTCGTATTTGATTATTTCCTCGTTAAGGGAGACGAGATAATTGCGCTCAGCCTCGGGGAGAGGTGCGCCGAGAATGTTCTCGAGAATATCAGCTGCATCCATAGTCACCGTATGCTGTGAGCCCGGACGCGAATAATCGTACACGGTCTCCCCCACCGCGCTCGCCGTAAGCGAAAGAACGGAGAAGAGTGTAGCCAGAGAAATAAGTGCCGCCATAATGCGGACAAAGACTTTTCTTCCTTGCATATATACCACCGAATCTATAAGTTTTGCCTCGTGGGCTGATATCAAAGGGCACATAGCGTCCCTTTTGAGTTTATAAAAGTATTATACACCATACCCGTGCAAAAATCAAGAGCAAGAAGCCGCGTGGGAGCGAAAATTTACATTTTCTCCGTTTTCCCCCGAATATTCGAGGGTTTTGGACGTTTGGGGTTGACAAAGAGGGCACCCGTGTATTAAAATATAGTAAGAAACACAGAAAATGAGGGCAAAAAAATGAAGATAGGCAATCTGTTCGCTCATACCTCCCTTGTGCTGCGCCACAAGTGGGGCGTGTTGAGAAATTGTGCAAAATGCGGTCTAATTTGGCGCGGACTTGTACACGATTTATCCAAATTCACGCCAAGCGAATTTTTCGAGAGTGTAAGGTACTATCAGGGCAACCGTTCGCCTATCGGTGCCTGCCGCAGGGACAGAGGCTACAGCCTCGCCTGGCTTCACCACAAGGGCAGAAATAAGCATCATCTGGAATATTGGTACGACGGCGAGTGCAAGGAGCAGCCCTTGATGCCCTACAAGTACGCAGTGGAGTGCGTTTGCGATAAGCTTGCGGCAACGAGAACCTATGCGGGCAAAAGCTATAGCAGCTCTCTTCCCCTCGAGCATTGGAGAAGGTACGGCTGTAAGGTTGCGGCTAACGAAAAAACTCTGCGCTTCCTTGATGAAATTTTTATTGACGTTGAAGCCCACGGCGAGGACTACGTGCTTTGTAAGAAATATATGAAGGCTAAATACCGCGAGATTTGCTCCTGAGCTTGTAAAAGTCCGTCGGAGGCAAAGGAAAAGAGCGAGGATATCTTCTATGAGTATCCTCGCTCTTGCTTTGTTGATTCTATTTTTCGGGTTTTTCTCTCTTATATATAATAAAAGGAAAGCTTTCGTATGGGACGGATAGCGTTTTCTGAGATTTTGAAGAAAAGCTTTCGTCTGGGACGGATAGCGTTTTCGGGCTTTTGAGAGTGGCTTGTTGTGCTGAATTATAGGGTCAGCTTATAGCCTTCCAGCTTATCGGAGAGGTGCTTTGCTACACGGCTCATAAAGCGGAGCGCGTCGGGTAAGAGGCACTCGTCATACCTTGCCCAGAAATTGTTCGCCTCCAGGGTAAAGCAGCCGTTGTAGTTGATTTTAGCAAGTGCCGCGATGACCTTGTCCCACTCAATTTTGCCCTGCCCGGGGAGTGTATGGAGGTCGCTGACGTAATCAACGTCGTGTACGTGGAGCGCACCTATGCGACCTCCGAGGGTCTCTATCGCATATTCCGGCTCTCTGCCGCAGAGGGCAACGTGACCGATATCCAAGCACACGGTGAACGCCTCGGGGTCGGCTAATTCGTCGTAATACGAGGCAAGCTCAAGGGGGTCAGCGCAGACGGAATCGTCGATAAAATTCGACACGGGTCGCCTCTTCCACATATTTTCTATGCCGATTTTCACGCCGCACGCCTTTGCCACGGGCGCAAGGGAGGAGTAAAATTTCATATTCATTTCGCGGAGCATTTCCCTATCCTTATAGTAGCTGTCGTTCTGTATAGGATGGACAACAGCAACCTCGGCTCCAAGCAAGCCCGCAAGCTCAATGTATCGGGACATAGTAGGTATTATCTCCCCGACGTAGCTGTCGAAGCCTGCGAAGGGTGTGTGTATTTGGTTTATTACGGCACCGCGGGACTCTACGGTATGGCGAATTTTTCGTGCGGTCTGTGCGTAATCCTCGGAAAGCACGTCGTCAGAGGGCTTGTAATAGGATATATCCACCGCAGGAAAGCCTGCATCAATTATCATATTCAGCGCTCTTTCTGCTCCGAGCTTAGAGAATAGATTATCCGTATTAGTTGAAAAAAGCATTGTAAGCCTCCTTGGGTTTTGGGGTCAACATTATTTTAACAGACGGTGAGATAAATGTCAACTGTTTTTCAAGCCGAAGCTAAAGCTATTGGCGACTTTTGCTTTTGCGAGATTTGCCACCGACTGCTTTTGGCTTTTGTTTTTTAGCCTTACTGCAAAACTTTTTCGACTTTTACTGCCAAACTTTTTCGACTTTTGTATTGAAATAAGGAAAAGTTTGTGCTATACTTTTATATATTTAACAAGGCAGACGGGGATTTGCCCGCCTCGGAGGGAAAAAGGAGATTAGTTATAAAGATTGGCACCTCGACATTGACGTATGAAAACGGCTCTGTTAATATCAGAAGAATTGAGGCGCTGTGCAAAACCGTAAGCGATATTAAAAATTCGGGTCACGAGGTAATACTCGTTTCCTCAGGTGCTATCGGTATGGGTGTAGGCAAGCTTCGCCTTCCCAAAAGGCCCTCCGACCTTGCAGGCAAACAGGCGTGCGCGGCTGTCGGTCAGTGCGAGCTGATGTATACCTACGACAAGCTTTTCGCAGAATATAACCACACCGTGGCGCATATTCTCCTTACCTCCCCCGACCTTAAGTGCGAGGATAGACACGCGAAGTTCTCCAGCACTATGACGAGGCTTTTAGACTACGGAGTGCTACCTATTATTAACGAAAACGACACGGTTTCCACCGAGGAAATTGAGTTTGGTGACAACGATACCCTTGCCGCTATGGTTGCGGAGAGCGTTGGGGCAAATCTTCTGGTTCTTCTGTCGGATATTGACGGACTTTACACCGCCGACCCGAGGACGGATAGCTCGGCTACTCTTGTAAAGCAGGTCTTTGAGCTTACCGACGAGATTATGGCGTCGGGCAGCGGTGCGGGGACAAGCCGTGGCACAGGAGGTATGCAGACCAAGCTTCGCGCGGCGAAAATTTCCACGGACGCAGGCTGCGATATGATTATTTCTAACGGCTCCTCTCCCGAGCTTCTCTATGATATTGTGGAAGGGCGCGAGGTTGGCACAAGATTTTATTCAAGGAAGGGCTGACGGGTGAAAAAATGAAAAGTTCAACCGTACTTTTATGTGAAAGGGCGAAGGCTGCGTCTGCGGCTCTGGCAGGAATTAGTGACGAAAAACTCAACACGGGTCTCTCGTTTATGGCAAAAGCCCTCATCGACAGCTGCGATAATATACTAAAGGCAAACCTTGCCGATATAGAGGACGCAAAGGGGTCTATATCCGAGGTTATGATAGATAGGCTTACTCTTACGGAGGGCAGAATTCGCTCTATGGCGGAGGGAATTCTGGAGATAACGAAGCTTCCCTCACCTCTCGGCAGAGTCCTTGAGAGGACCGACAGACCTAACGGGCTCGTAATCGAGAAGGTCTCTGTTCCTATGGGAGTTATTGCTATAATTTACGAGAGCCGTCCAAACGTTACCTCCGACGCGGCAGCACTTGCCCTGAAAAGCGGCAACGCCTGCGTTCTTAAAAGCGGCAAGGAGGCATACAGGTCGGCAAGAGCTATCGTAGATGCCCTGAAGGCGGGACTTCGCTTGGCAGGGCTTCCCGAGGATTCCGTAAACCTCGTTGACGATACAACGAGAGTCGGCGCAGGTGAGCTTATGCGCGCTAACGGCCTTGTAGATATGCTTATCCCAAGAGGTGGCGCGGGGCTTATCAGAGCCTGCGTCGAAAACGCGACTGTTCCCTGCCTTGAGACGGGAACGGGTATTTGCCATATTTACGTTGACAGCTCAGCCGACACCGAGCGCGCGCTGAATATTATCAAAAATGCTAAAACGAGCCGCCCCTCGGTGTGCAATGCGGCTGAGGTGTGCCTTGTGCATAAGGATATTGCGAAAAGCTTTTTGCCAAAGCTGCGCTCGGCTCTTGTAGACGAGAGGACTTACGCAAATCTCACGCCCGTAGAGCTTAGGCTTGATAGCCGCGCGGCAGAGATTATAGAGGGTACTGCCGCCCTGGAGGGTGACTTTGATACAGAATTCCTCGACTATATTATGGCTGTTCGCGTGGTTGATTCGGTGGAGGCTGCAATAGAGCATATCGGGAAGCATTCCACTCACCACAGCGAGGCTATTATTACCGAGTGCGACGAGGCTGCAAGGCTTTTCACCGAGAGGGTGGACAGCGCGGCTGTTTACGTCAACGCCTCCACAAGATTTACCGACGGCGGAGAGTTCGGGCTCGGATGTGAGATGGGTATTTCAACCCAGAAGCTCCACGCGAGAGGACCTCTCGGAATCAGAGAGCTTACAACTTACAAGTATATAATTCACGGCAACGGGCAAATTCGATAGTTTGCCGTCGCTCCCCATTTCGGGGGCAGCTCACATAGAACCGAATTTCATTTTGACGGGCTTATGCCCTTTACAAAACTTGATAATAAAGGAAATACAACTATGAAGGTAGGATTTATAGGATGCGGAAATATGGGCGGAGCCTTGGCTCGCGCTGTGGCTTCGGGAAAGTGTGAGGTATACCTTTCCGACCACTCAAAAGAGAAGGCAGAGGCCCTCGCTGTGGCAATTAGTGCCACCCCGTGTAGCAATAATGAGATTGCAAGCGACTGTGACATCATATTTCTTGGAGTGAAGCCTAACGTTATCGGAGCTGTTTGCGAAGGTATCAAGGATGCGCTTTCCAAGAACAAGGGCGCTACAGTTGTCACTATGGCGGCAGGAGTTGAGATAAGCAAGCTTGAGGATATCCTCGGCAAGAGTAGGGCGATAATCAGAATAATGCCCAACACTCCCGCGTCTGTTGGTCGCGGTATGATTACCTGGTGCAAAAACGGTGCCGTTTCCGACGGAGATGCCTTCAGGTTTGCAGTGCTTCTCTCCCCTGCAGGAAAGCTCGACCTCATTCCCGAGGGGCTTATTGATGCGGCATCCGCGGTTGCGGGCTGCGGACCCGCCTTCGTTTATATGTTTGCAGAGGCTTTGGCTGACGGCGGTGTGAAGTGCGGACTTCCCCGTGACAAGGCTATGACATACGCTGCAGAAACACTCATAGGTGCCGCGGAGATGATAAAGCAGACGGGCAAGCACCCGGGTCAGCTTAAGGACGAGGTTTGCAGCCCTGGCGGAAGTACTATTGAGGGTGTGCATGCTCTGGAGGACGGAGCCTTCCGTTCACTTGCGGCAAATGCGGTAATCGCCGCCTTTGAGAAAACAAAAAAGCTTGGAAAATAGTTTGATACGGCTGTCGCGCTTTGAAAGTAATTCGGAGGCGATAGGCAAAAACGGCTGTCACGGACCGATGGAATACTCGGGGGTGACAGCCTAATTCTTATTTATTCTTAAAACTCCGGCAAATCCCTTGATTTTTAAAAAAAATATTTTAGAATATTATTTGGTGTTATTTACTGATTCAGATCGACTTTAGAGATTTTTTGAGGTGAAAATATGAAATGGTATGATAAGATCGCAGCTTTCCTGCATTGGGAGATGGAGGAGGCGCCGGGTAATTACGGTTGGTTCCATATTATGATGCTGGCGGTTATTATTTCGCTGACTGTCATTTTTTGTGTATACGGCAAAAACTGCACCGACAAAACCTTCAGAAGGATTATTCTTTACTACTGGATATACAATATAATAAGCGAGCTTTACGTCGCCTTGATTTATTCCTTCGAGCTTGAAGGCGGAGTTGGTGTTTGGGACTATGAGTGGTATATGTTCCCCTTCCAATTCTGCTCGTCTCCTGCTTATACCCTGCCCTTCATTGCCTTTCTTAAGGACGGACGGGTAAGAGACGCATTTATCTCCTTTACGGGAACCTTCTCTCTCTTCGCGGGAATAGCGGTTATGCTTTATCCCAACGATGTGTTCGTGAGATGTCTCGGCATAGATATACAGACTATGATTCACCACGGCATGCAGGTAGTGCTTGGCGTGTTCGTTATGGTTCACGAAAGGCGCAGGCTTACTCACAGCTTCTTCTTCAAGGGTATTCCCGTTTTTGCGGGGCTGGTTCTCATTGCTATGGGACTGAATATCGGAGTGTATCACCTGTTTAGTGAGCTGGGTATGGACGATACGTTTAATATGTATTATATCAGCCCTTACTTTGACTGCACCCTTCCTATACTCAGCTTGATTTATCCCCTTATACCCTACCCTGCATTTCTCGTTATGTATATTCTCGGCTTCAGCCTTATTGCCGCGCTTATGTACTACGTTCAGCGCGCTATAATTCTTAAGGTTACGGGAATTGCACCACATATTCTCCGCGGAAACTACGAGCGTCCTTTATATCACGAGAGGTTAAGCGGGAGACGGTGCTAAATGAAAAAGGGACTTTTGATATTTCTCTCTGCTCTTTTCATTACAGTCGAGGTTGCGCTTGGAGTTTTTCTTCAAGTATCCAACGAATACGTTCCCGAACTTTCCTATGCTTCAATAGTGATTTCCGTGCTGTTTTGTCTACTATTGTTTACAAAAAGCCTTGATTATTACTGTACGCAGCTTGGGCTTTTGTTCGCTCTCGGCGCGGATTACTTTCTCGTTTTACTGTCGCCGAGAAATCAGCTTTGGGGTATGATATTCTTTTGCGGCACGCAGATATGCTATTTTTTGAGGCTTTACAGCCTCCACGCATCAAGGCGTGCAAGGGTGGCGCATCTTACGGCAAGAGTTTCCCTGACGGTTATAGCACTCCTTTTAACGGTGCTTATCCTTCGGGAGAATGCTGACCCCCTTAGCCTCGTGTCGCTCTTTTACTACGCGAACCTTGTTATGAACCTGGCGGTTTCCTTTACGCAATTTAAGGCAGCGCCGCTTTTCCCCATAGCGTTGCTTTTATTCCTTATGTGCGACACGGTTATCGGACTGCAGGCAATTGCCGAGAGCTATTTTGAGGGCTTTGCCGAGAGCGCGATTTACCCCCTTCTCTACCCCGACTTCAATCTTGCTTGGGCGTTTTACCTCCCCTCACAGGCTCTTATTCCCCTGAGTCTGGCGGTGGGATATAAGAGGCAAAAGTCTGCGCGCCGTGAGTCAGGGCTTACTACTGACGCCTTAGGGCTTCGAAGTATCATAGTTTAATAAATACCTCGTGTTGCCACCGGGCAGCCGAGGCAAAAGGCATCCGTACGCACTTATAAATCTTTGAAGGTGTGTACGGGTGCTTTTTACTGTAATGACCGGAAATACGCTGATACTAAATTTTTTAAATAGATTTGCGTTTGTTTTTTCTTTTTTATTGAACTTCGAGTATAGTTATGTTATACTTTAAATAGCTTTCGATACATATTCTATATACATAAATTCTTTTCACGTATGACTGTATTATCAGAGACCCGTTTTAGTCAGCAATCCGAGTTTTCATTTTTTCTTACACCCTTCGGTTTAGGTGTAACCTTTTTCCGTTTCGGGTGTCTAATAGGTACAGGAGGTGATAAATTGAGACACGACGTTATTGAAGATTTATTCTTGAAGTATTATAATGACGCTCTGCTTTATACCCTATCCTTGACGAAGAACTGTCCCCTTGCCGAGGAAATAGTGTCCGATGCCTTCTATACCGCCCTGAAGACGGCTGATGACGAGGTGCATAATTTCAAGGCGTGGCTTTTGAAGGTGTGCAGAAATCTCTACCTTAACAGCCTAAGAAAGAGCCGCCGCACAAGTGAGCTAGACGAAAACTTAGCCGACGAGAGCGAGGGCGCACTGGATAAAATTATCCGCAAGGAGGAATACAAGGCTCTCTATCACGCGGTTTCGGTTTTGAGCCCATCGTACAAGGAGGCGGTTACGCTGTTCTATTTCGAGGACCTGTCAATTCGTGACATTGCAATGGTCACGGGCAAAAGCGAAACCGTGGTTAAAGTAACCCTCTTCCGCGCAAGAGAGGCTCTTAAGAAAATTTTATCCGCAAGCCTGTAACCTTTCGGCACCTTGAGTGTCTTATAGACAGAAGAGCGAAAAGAAAGAGTTCTAAAAAACTGTAACCTTTCGGCGCTCAGAGTGTCTTATAAATGAAGAAAATCGAGCTCGAAAACAAAAGCAACTAACAAATTAAAAAGGAGATTTTATATGGATTTTGAGAAAGCTTATAAGAATTTTTTGAACGGCACTGCTACCCCCGAGGAGACGGAATTTGTTCGCAGTGAGATGCAGAAAGCCAATGCCGTAAACGATATTTTATCTAACGTTAAACGCGAGGGCGCTGCGGAAACCGCAGAAAGAGAGACCGTAAAGCGCGCTATAAAAACCTACCTAAAAAAGGACACCTTGAAGATACTTCTCATAGTTTGCTGCTCGGTTGTGGTCCTTGCAATTGCGTCGGCGTGCGCTATCGGAATACCGATTTTGAGCAATGCTAACGGTAACACGAACTACTCTGAAAACGATGCACGTGCGATAGCCGTCGCATATCTTATCGAAAGATACCCCGGCAGCGCGGACGATATCGAGGTTCGCAGAGTCGAGCGAGAGCTGGAGGTCGAGGGCAGAATCAAGCACGCACGTTACATCTACGTCGTTGACGTCTACAACGGAGTTGACGAGGTAGTTGAGATTGAAATTGACAGCAAAACCGGCAAAATCATCGACGTTGACTAACCCCCAGCCTAAGGCAACCAAGCGGAGCCAACGAAGCGGCAATAAGCGGAGTTTGCGCCAAAGGCAAATAGGCGGCGTTGCCCGCACGCCTTGGCTGAATATGATCGACGAAAGAATAAAAGGTCGCTCTTATAGTACCACAAAACAGGAGAATGAAAAATGCTAAATATAGGTGATCGCGCACCAAACTTTACTCTTAAAGATAAAAACGGAAATGACGTAAGACTATCAGACTTTATCGGCAAAAAGGTCGTGCTTTATTTTTACCCCAAGGATAACACCCCCGGATGCACAAGACAGGCATGCGCTTTCGCAGGAGCATACGCGGAGTTTCAGAAAAGAGGCATAGAGGTTATCGGAATCAGCCGCGACGGTATCGCGTCTCACGTTAAATTTGCCGAAAAATATAATCTGCCCTTCGTGCTGCTTTCCGACCCCGACCTCGAAGCCATTGGGGCATACGGTGTGTGGCAAGAAAAGAAGCTGTACGGAAAGGTTAGCTTTGGTGTCGTTCGTACCACATTCATTATTGATGAGAATGGAATTATAGAAAAGGTAATGCCAAAGGTTAAGCCGGATACAAATGCACAGGAAATATTAGAATTTCTATAAAATCCAAAATCACGGAGATTGATTATGAGAAAAATAAAAAGGCTTTTGCCGTTTGTTCTTTCACTGATGCTTTTGTCGTCCTGCGGAGATCCCGGAAGCTCATCTTCGGGTTACCGTCAGATAAGTATGGACGAGGCGGTTAAGATGATGAAAGACGAGAAAAACTATATAATTCTCGACGTGCGCAGAGCCGACGAATTTGCCGAGGGGCATATCCCCGGAGCAATAAACGTTCCGAACGAGGAAATAGGCACTGCCGAGATAGCAGAGCTTCCCGACAAGTCGCAGATGATACTCGTATATTGCAGAAGCGGAAGACGAAGCAAGGAAGCCTCCGAAAAGCTCGTAAAGCTTGGATACACAAACATCGTTGAGTTTGGCGGTATCCTTGATTGGAAAGGTGAGATCGAGAAGTAAGAATAACGAATGCCGACGGGCGCTGGGCTCGTCGGCATATTTTATTTGCGTTTGATTTTGCTTCTCGTCAAGTCGTAACTAATTCCAAGAAGCCAGGAGATTGTATCGGTGTCGCATTCGGAAAGCGAGGCGGTCAACCAATGCGTTTTATTCATATGATACGCGCGATAAATGCCGGGTTCAATCCCTGCGAGCGAGTCAATCACCTCGGGTGCGCATTTAAAATTGACAACATTTGTTTGCATTTTGCCCTGCTCTGCTCCGAGCTTATCCGCGGTGATGCGCATAGCTATAGCGAACCATTTGCCCGTACCCGTGTGACGAAAAACACCTGTTTCGAGGTCATCATCAAAGGGGTAATCAGCGCTGACGTTGTAGGTATCAAGGACGAGCTTTTCAAATTCTTCACGAGTCATAAAAGTATCCCCTCAAAGTTTAGTAAAACAATTATAACATAACCGCAGAAACACAAGCCGTTGGCTTGTGAAAAGACCAAGTTTTTCGCGTCGTGTCGCAACACGACCTGCGTTATGCCAATGTTCTCACGGCTTTCGTTTTTACGAAAGGTCTGGCAGAATCCAGACTAAGTTCGCTCCTTATAAGAGTGAACCCGTGAGGTTATTATATCACAAAAGGCTTTCTTCTTCAATAACAAACACGCAACTTATAAAAAATTAGGCTGCCTTACGCTTAAGGAAAACAAGTACCTCGTGTCAAAATGTTTACTAATAAAGTTCCTAGCCAGTAGATAATCAAGCGAAACGAGGCTGCAAGTTTACTTGTAAGCGAGTGAGCGCAGATTGCTCCGCGATGGCTCGCAAACTGCGAGCATAGTGCAAGGCACCAAAACGGCAACGTTGCACCGCAAAGGAGCATAAAGGATTTGCTATGCAGCCGAAGTCAGAATGGCACGAGAAAGCGATAAAGTGGTTTGTAGAGGTGATGTATAAACTCAAATAAAGACAAGCGAGTGTGCAACTATAAAGAAAAGCATCGATATAGCGAATGGTATTAGTCCATAGATGCCCAATTTCAAAAATAAATGCTTTTTATTACAAATTCGAGAATTTGCAAAAATTTGGTTGTCTATTATATCATCGTTTTCGCAATGGCTTTTAAAGTTTTTATCAAAATCATCTTGACTCATATTGCAGATATCTTTGTAGTAATTGATGTTATTCTTTTCACCTCTATGTGAACGAGGAATAATTACTAAAACGAATGAAACAATCGAGAACAAGAACGATAAACAATACAATACGAATGCTATGTAGCATAATGTCTTCAAAAAATAATTATCCGAACCAATAAAAGAACATTTCGAAAACACACCAAAGAAATCTAACGACAACCCGAAAACAATACCTAAAACGGATATAAGCAATCCGGCTTTGTTGTCGAAAGAGCCAATTTGAGAATATATTCCGTTTAATATCTCTTTCTTTTCAGTTTTGGTATCCATTATAATTTCTCCTCTATCCAGTCATTAAATGCCGTTTTTATTATAGTGCCATGGTAAACCGTTTTCTTCAAAGTGTAAGAATATTTTTCATATATCCAGTCACCATATTTGTTTTCACTGGTTACAGCAAGGTCTTTTATATTACCATAGAAACAAGAATCCATAACGATCGGATCAAATCCATCTTTATTTCCTATGCTTGACATATTAGCGGCATCAACAACGGCATCGCCAATCCAAACCAAGTCATTTATGCCTGTACCCTTCTTGCCCGCCTTTACAATTAAATCTTCGCTCAATCCTAAGCCGATTCCATACGAAAATGTTGGGAATCCCTTTTTGCTTAAAATTTTCTTAAACATCTTTTGGAATGTATTTATCCAAATTGCGTCTTCCATTATGCTTTCTAGTTCGGCTTTGGTTGGGCAAGAGTAGATGGCATAAACGCAATCTCCTCTTATACCAATTTGTCTGTAGCTATCATTTTTTGAAAGAATGGTAATAATTTCACTGCAAAAGGCTCGAATAACTCTTGCTACTATATCAGGTTTGTTTTCAGTAAAGTAATCTGAGGAGTTTCTTATATCTACAAACAAAGCACCTACCCAGGCTTTGATTCCATTTTCATATGTAAATTCCTCGTCGGACTTGGGAATGTTTGTGCTCTTTTCAATATCTGTTTTTGAGTCGAGTATATCAATAATTCTCTGCTTACCTTGAGCATAATTATAAAAACTCATACAATACACGCCTCCTTAATAAATCATGTCGTTAGCAGTAATATTTTATCATATTTTGTCGTCTGTGTCAATATAGCGAAGGCTTATTAAATGGGCGCTTTTGTTAGGTATATTCGCCTCTGGCGAATATTTTTCGCCTTGACGCTTACTAGCGAGCTTGGTCTCACTGTGGTTCGGTCACGCTCGAGGGAAAACAACACTCAGTTGTTTTCTAACACTCTCGCGTCGCTTCGCTACGCGCTCTACGGCTCAAATGCGAACCCCATTCTGCGACTCGGAGAGTCACAGAGGGGCGTTAGAATCCTCTCGTACCGGAGCCAAAGAAATAAAAAAACAACCGAGCTTTGTGGGCTCGGTTGTCCTTTTATTTGGCGCAGGAAGAGGGATTCGAACCCCCGTGCCTTTTGGGCAAACGGTTTTCAAGACCGCCTCGTTGTGACCGCTTCGATATTCCTGCGTGTAAATTCATTTACACGTATAGGATATCGATGTGGCTCCGAAATTTATTTCGGAATCCGCTTCGCAACATTCGCCAAAGGCGAAATATTCCTGCGTGCAAACGAAAAAGTTATTAAGTTTAATATTTCAGATATTACGTTAGATGTGCGAGTTTTTGCAATTTTCGGAGTCCCGAAATAGCCAGTGTTTTCAAGGGATTTCGGGGTTTTATCGACCGATTGACCGACAAATTTTCAAGACCGCCTCGTTGTGACCACTTCGCAATATTCGGCAGTTGCCGAAATAAGCCTGCGTATTTTTTGAAATTTGTGCTTCGCATACCCCACGAAGACATGTCAAGCTTGCTTGTAAGCGGCAAGTGAGGGTATCCTCGATAGAGATAATCCTGCGATGTAGTAAATCATCGTACCAACTATTAAATTATAGTATTGCCTTGGGAACGCTCAAATCAAATGCGTGTTACGCATATTGTTGCGGTTCGGTGCATAATATATTACCAAGGAACGCGCTAGTATATGATATCATATTTTCGCGGGGATGTCAATATTTATTTTTCATTTTTTTGAAAAATCGTGAAAAAGGTATTGACTTTCACAAATAGAAGTGATATAATATAATGGCGATGTAGGAAACAGGTCGTTATATGCCGGAATGGCGGAATTGGCAGACGCCCGGGACTTAAAATCCCGTGAGATTCTTTCTCGTACCGGTTCGACCCCGGCTTCCGGCACCATTATATCGCGGAGTGGAGCAGTCTGGTAGCTCGTCGGGCTCATAACCCGAAGGTCATGAGGTTCAAATCCCATCTCCGCAACCATATTGTGCATCCTTAATGGATGCCACCCCAAAAAACCCAGATGTCGTAAGGCTTCTGGG
>JAFUPM010000032.1 GCA_017481225.1 Clostridia bacterium | reverse complement strand
TGCAGGCAAGGTATGGCAGTACTTTATTGCAGTTCCCGATTTCCAGAGCGTAGGCGTCCGCGACGGCAAGCGTTACGACGGCTGGCCCGCAATCATTCGCGCCGTGAACACCACCGACACCATGAGCGCCACCATAGAGGAAATCCCCTACCCCGTGTTGCATAAAATAACCGCCCGCATCACCACCGAGGTGGAGGGCATCAACCGCGTCGTGCTTGACCTTACCCCCAAGCCCGTGGGAACTATTGAGTGGGAATAAGGCTTTTGCTCTGCAAAAGCAATTAAATCCACACTTCGCGTGGAATAAATCTGCTATGCAGGTGAAGTCCTCGCAGGGCTCGGATGAAGTCGCTGCAGCGATTGGTGGATTTAATTCAACCCAAAACGCAGTTTTGGACTTCATCCGCTAAAGCGGACTTCATCACAACGTGACTTCATCTCGCCAAGTAAGTGCTTGGCGAGATTTTATTGTAAGGAGATACTTATGAGAAAAAACAAGCTGGCGGATTATATTAAGTGGAGCTTTATTGACAACTAAACCGGTTTTCGGTATAATGTTTATAAAGGAAAGAGAATGGAAGAGGCAGCAAAGAGCATATATTACCGTAAGCCTTTGTGAACAGGAGAAAACATGACGGAACAGCAGGTCGATATAATAAACAGATGGGCGTGGGTGCTTTCGCCCTGCGTGGAGTTTGCGGGCAGATATCTTCAGCTCCCGAAGGTCGAGATAGTCTTCGCTGACTGCCCGAGCAATTTGTTTCCCACCATGAGCAACGCCGCGGAAGGCACGCTGCTGCCAAACGGCGTAGGGCGTGTGATGTTTAACGGGCCGTGGTTTGCAGAGCGCATTTGCGAGCATCGCGATGACGTGGAATTTTTCCTCTTTCACGAGCTCAGGCATCTTCACCAATTCGGGCAAATAAATATTCTTCGCTCGAAGGGCAAAACCCGCGAGCCGAAGGAGACAGTCGAGTCGTGGCAGAGGGGCTTCGACGGTTACGTGAGAAACGACGGCGAAAGCACCGAGACCGCAAACGTTACCCAAGAGGTTGAGGTTGATGCGAACGCCTACGGGCTTCTTCTCTCGACCCTTTACCGCGGCGGCAAGTTCCCCATCGTCAGCATACCCGACGAGGCGTTTTTCCCTGCCCGTGACAGAGTACAGAAATACTACGACACACTCCCCGAGTTCAGGACGAAAAAAACTTAAAGCAAAAGAAGAAAAGGAGAGCCTTATGTATATAACGAAAACTCTGGCTATGCCGAGACTTGACACCTCGGATTGCTTAAAGATTGTAGCCGTAAGCGATGAGTGTAAAACGCCTTTAGGCGAGGTGCTGCGCGGACTTTTGCGCGCCGCCGACTTCGATATTTCCGACGACGAGCTTCTCGCTCACCTTTGTGTACGCGAGGGACTGTTCTCCTACAAGGAGTGGCAGGAGCTGATAAACGGGCTAATGTGCCACATTTATAGCATTGACTACGAGGTGGACTCCACCAAAAGGCGGCTCACTCTTGCCGAGACCGTATATCAGATGGGAGGCTGCACGGGAAGAGTGCCTGCAGGCGGCTATAAAATGATATCCGCGCTGACGGGCAGAGACCTTGTTTTTAGAGATGCGGAACAGTTCACCACCCACTTTGGCAAGCCGCCGCGAGAATATATTCTCTCCCTTTGGGAGGAGCTTGACGCTCTTCTGACACAGGGTCTTATCAAAGGAGAATACACCGACGAGCTTCACTTCGCCAAGTACCCGAAAGTCAACTGACAAATCCACCCTAAGTTTTAAAAAATGAAAATGAACGACAAAGCAAAAATGAAAAAAGAAAAGATACGTGACTTCGCTCCCACGAAAAAGGGGCAACCCGTGTTCGGTTTTTTCAAGAAGATATTCTTTCGCCCCATATACGGCGTAAGGCTTGAAAGCTCCCTCGAGGAGCTTCCCGACAAGGCTATAATAGCCTCTGTCCACGTGGCGAAAAGCGGCCCTATGGCAATAACCGTCAGCTACCCGAAGAGATGTGCTATGTGGGGTCACCACGGAATGCTCGGAGGCTACAAGGAGAGGTTTCTCTACCTTCGCAACGTCCTCTATATACAGAAAATGCACAAGGGGAAATTTATTTCAACCCTTAAATCTCTCGTCGAGGCAGCCTTCTCTATCTTCGTTTACAAGGGAATGAACGTCCTCGGCACCTACACCGATATGCGCCTGCTTGGTACTGTGAAGCGCAGTATGGAGGTGCTGGATAACGGTATGAGCGTTATTATCTTTCCCGAGGACTCCTCCGAGGGCTACTTTGACGAAATTCGCTCGGCTTTCCCCGGCTTTGTTATGCTCGCCTCTCTCTACTACAAAAAGCGCGGAGAGGATGTTCCCGTTATCCCCACCTACGTCACCACCAAGGAGCGCCGCCTTATTCTCGGGCAGCCGAGATACGTTCACGAAATGGAGCTTTCGGGAATGAAGGCGGAGGAAATCGCAGAGGTGATAAAGGAGGATATTAATTCCCTTTACCGTGACTACGTTGCGACGGGCAATGCAGTAGAGGTCACAGCAAAGTCGGCGCAGGTACGCACGAGAGGCTACTACGGCGAGGAGGAGATTGCCCGTGATACATAAAATGAAGCTGCAATCGGCGCCATTCAATATGATACGCGACGGCTTAAAGACCGTGGAGCTGCGCCTCTATGACGAAAAGCGCAGGCGAATTGCGGTGGGCGACGGGGTTGAGTTTACAAGCACCGAGACGGGCGAGGTGATTTATACCGAGGTAATAGCCCTTCACCGCTTCAACAGCTTTGAGGAGCTTTACCGCGCAATACCGCTGACGCGCTGCGGCTACACCGAGGAAACTGTCGCCTCTGCAAAGGCAGAGGATATGCTCTCCTACTACTCCGCCGAGGAGCAGAAAAAATACGGCGTTGTCGGAATAGAAATTTCACTTAAAAGCTAAAGATTGCCCGAGGCGGCACAGCCGCATAAAGCAAAAATAAAAAGGGACACGGTAGCTTGGTTATTATCAGCTCGATAAACCAAATCCGTCTTGTCCCTTTTTCTTTTTATTTCTCGTTTTCAGCTTTTCTTTTCAGTTGGCAAAACAATTATAAATCTTGCAACCGACAAAGAGAGCTAGAGCGGCATTTCTCAAAACAAATAAAATTTTTCTTGCAATATCGTCTGAAATGCTTTATAATATAATAAAGAAAATAAACGGAGAAAAAATATGCACAAGAGATTAAGCACGGTATTCTATAAGCTCGTACATATTCTCGAGTACGTTATCGCCATTATGACACTGGTGGTTTTAGTCGGGCTTCTCGGCTACGAGGTATACAAAATGTTCGCCGTGGACGGATACTTCTCGTCCGCCAACACATACCTACACAATATGCTGACTATAGTCGTCGGACTTGAGTTTGTGAGAATGCTTATTAACCTCACTCCCGCAAATACCTTAGAGGTGCTTATCGTCGCTATAGCAAGACAGGTTATAGTGAACCACGAAAGCGCCCTCGGAAACATCGCTTGCGTTTTGTGTATCGGAGGACTTTTCGCTATCCGCAAATTCCTCGTATCGAAAAAGGACCTGGAGCGCGAGCTTTCCTCGGACAATATTCCCGACGAGGTCGCAGAGGACACAAGCGAAGCACAGGAGCTGTGTACTAAATAATTTCTCTTAAAAACACCGATTTTGCAAACTTAAGCTTACATATTTCGGTTTTGTTTATTGATAGGCAGAGGCGACGCTTAATTCTCTGCCAACCAAATCCTACAAAAAGTGCAGGACAATATGGAAAAGATAAATATTGCATTCTATGAATTTCTCGAGTCCCTAAGTGACGGGGAGCGAGAAGTAATACAGCATTTCTTCTCCGAGTTCGACATCAACTTTGCCGTATCGAAGGCAGAGCGCAGAAGGTTCCGCCAGGACTTCGAGCGCGCGATTGTCGCACTCTGCGAGCGAGGAGTTCCTCTTTCCGAGGCACTGGAAAGGCTGTCACTTAAAAATCTCGGCGGCTTCTACGCGCGCCCCTCGATTATGTGGTTCCCTCTTGACGATGCGGCTAAAATTTACCCCATCTCAATGGAGCATGACCGACAGCAGATGTTCCGTCTGTCGGTTTATCTTAAAGAGGACGTGGTCCCCGAAATTCTGCAAATGGCGCTGACCTTTGCAATAAAGCGCTTCCCCGCCTTTGCCACCACCTTGAAGAAGGGCTTCTTCTGGCACTATCTTGACGCGGTAAAGAAAAGATTTGCCGTAGAGGAGGAGTGTACAGCGCCCCTCGGTGCTATCAAGGTTTCTATGAGTGGCTCCGGCTCCTTCCGCCTTCTGTACTACGGCAACCGCATAAGCGCCGAGTTCTTCCACGTTCTGACCGACGGAACGGGCGGTATGGTATTCCTTAAGGTTGTGGTAGCGGAGTATCTGAGGCTTCTCGGTGTCGTACCCTCAGACAGAGGCGACCTCTGGGATATTGACGAGACCCCGACCCTTGACGAATTCGAGAACACCTTCCCGAAGGTTGAGAGAGCTAAAAGCGGCTCGGGCTTCGTAGACCGCCGCGCGCTCCAGATGAACGGCAGACTTTCAAGGCGCAGACCCTGCCGCATAATTCATTTCAGAATGAACTCGGCGCAGCTTCGCGAAGCGGCAAAGAGACACGGCGGCACCGTAACGGCGTATCTTCTCACCGAGATGTTCTTTGCCTGCTCCGCGGCAACCGACGAGCTGTCGGGCGAAATCAACATTCAGGTTCCCGTTAATATGAGGAAATTTTACCCCTCGAAAACCGTGCGTAACTTCTCTATGTACTGCGGAGTGAGAATTCCCATAGATAAGGTTATAAGCAAGGACGAAATTGTAAAAGAGGTCACAGAGCAGCTTAAGGTGAAGGCTGACGAGCCCGCAATGCAGGAGATGATTACCGCGGCGGTACGCCTCGTAAGCTCGCTAAGATACATTCCCTTGGTAATAAAGCAGCCCATAGCAAAATTCGTCTACGGCTTCTTAAGCGAGAAGTCCTACACCACCACCTTATCCAATCTCGGTGTCGTTACGATGCCCGAGGAGCTGTCCCGACATATAGAGAGAATGGACTTCTGTCTCGGTCCTATGGCGGTTAACAGGCTTGCCTGCGCCGCGGTGACCTTCGGTGACACGACGATGTTCTCTATATCAAAAATGACCGCTGACCCCTCCTTCGAGGAGAAGATGCTATCGCTTCTCGAAAGCGAAGGAATAGAGGCAGAGGTAGAGGGGAGTGAATACTATGACCATTAAGCTTACCTATCCCCCGAAAAGCAAAATGCGAAGCGGCAGACGCTTCCTTCTCAGTATTCTCCGTTGGCCCTTTATTGCGGCGGCTATCGCTTGCCCCATAGTTAACCTTGCGGTTGGAGGACCCGCCTGGAGCATTATCGCCCTTCTGTCTCTTTATGCCGTTTGGACAATGGTTTTATCCACCGACCTTGTGGAGTACAACCGAACAAGCCAAACCATAAAAACCGTAGTATTTATCTGCGTTTTGCTAACTTTGATTGACGTTTTGCTAGCTCCCGGGTGGGCAGCTTTCGTTGTTCCTCTTGTGTATTTCGGAGGAATTATTCTGTCAACTGTGCTGTTTTTCACTAACTTTGAAAAGCAAAAGCACAATATTCTCCCCCTTATTCTGTTCCTCTTTTTCGGCATCTTAGGCTCTGCTGTCGCCCTCTCCATCTGGCACGAGCACGACTTCTGGCCCTATATCGTAACGGGCAGCACGTCTCTGCTTTGCCTTGTTGTTATCATCATTTCTATGGGGCAGGACTTCCTAAGAGAGCTTAAGCGCCGCTTCCACGTGAAGTAGTCGGACAAGGCTCCTGTTTTACAAAAGCGGCATCAAACGGTTATAGACCGTTTTTGAAGGATAGCACAAAAGTTCGAGCCAAGTCCGTGGGTTAAAACCCGAACTTAAGGCTGCAAGCTAAACCCCAGGGCTGCGGGGGCAATCCTCAACGTTAAGCTTTGCCCGACCTTATAATTCAAATCCTAAATCATAAAATATACCAGCAAAGGAGTACATCATGGCTATTGAAAATTCCTACAAAATCAGAACCAAGGGCAAAAACCTTTTCCTTCGCGTAACCAAGGGACACTTTATGAAGTCCAACGGTCATATGAACTACTACATCGACGTAACGATGCAAAAATCCAGACTTTCCGAGGCGCGCGCCGTTGCAGACGAGCTTGTCTCCTACTACGAGAGCAACACGGTTATAGATACTATTCTCTGCCTTGACGAGATGCAGGTTATCGCAACCTGTATGGCGGAGAAGCTCACCAGCGCAGGCTATATGAACATCAACGCTCACCAGACCATATACATTCTCACTCCCGAGAAGGTCTCCGCTGGCCGCTTCATTTTCCGCGAGGAATCTATTCCTATGATAGCGGGCAAAAACGTGCTTATCCTTACCTCCTCCGTTGCTACGGGACGTACCACGGGCGTTGCTATGGACGCTGTCAGATACTACGGCGGCTCTGTCGCAGGCCTTGCTTCTATCTACTCCGCAGTTGACGAGTGCTGCGGCGTTCCCGTTCGCTCGGTATTCGATGCCAACGACCTTGACGGCTACTACTGCGTGCCTGCTCACGAATGTCCCCTCTGCCGTGAGGGTCACGTTGTTGACGGAGTTGTAACGAGCTACGGCTTCTCCTCCAACAACTAACCGCTGTAAGCTGCGGCTTCTGCTTAAAGCAGACCCGACTCAGAGCGCCCTTATCCATAAAGGCCTCATCTTTTGCTCAAAGAGTACCCGGCTCGGAGCGCCCTTATCCATAAGAGCTGTATCTTTTACTCAAAGAGTACCCGGCTCGGAGCGCCCTTATCCATAAAGGTTGCGGCTCAACTTACACAGAACAAATATTTATATATTAAAAAGGTAGGATACCAAGCTACGGTAACCCTACCTTTTCGTTTTCTCTTGTTTTTGCCGCGCAAAAAAGGACTGTATTACCTCTCCACAGAGAGATATCTTTCGCCTGAGTCGGGCAGTAAGACTACTATATTTTTGCCCTTGTTTTCTTCCCTGCTTGCAAGGAGGATTGCCGCGTGAAGGGCAGCTCCCGAGGATATTCCCACGAGTATTCCCTCGCATCTCGCCATTTTTTCCTTTGTCAAGAAGGCGTCCTCTGAGGTGACACGCATAATTTCGTCAACCACAGAGCCGTCGTAATTTTTCGGCACGAAGCCTGCGCCTATGCCCTGTATGCGGTGTGCGCCGGGTGCGCCGCCCGACAAAACGGGTGACTCGGCAGGCTCAACAGCCACAATCTTAACATTCTTGTTTTTTGATTTAAGGTACCCTCCAACACCGCTGACGGTGCCTCCCGTACCCGCGCCTGCGACGAAAATATCTACACGCCCCTCAAGGTCGCGGTAAATCTCGGGACCGGTTGTGGCAAGGTGGGCTTCGGGGTTTGCGGGATTATCAAACTGCGAGGGTATAAAGGCGCCGGGTATCTCTGCTGCAAGCTCCCTTGCGCGCTCAATAGAGCCCTTCATTCCGAGGGCTCCGTCGGTCAGTATGACCTCCGCGCCGTACGCCTTCATTATCTTCTGCCTCTCGGGGGACATTGTGTCGGGCATAACTATAACCGTGCGGTATCCTCGCGCCGTACCTATGGCGGCAAGTCCTATTCCCGTGCTGCCGCTTGTAGGCTCAATTATTACCGAGCCGCAGTGCAATTCTCCCCTTTTCTCGGCGTCAAGTATCATAAAGAGGGCGGCTCTGTCCTTAACCGACCCTGCGGGGTTGAAATATTCTAGCTTTGCAAAAATTCTGCCGAAAAGACCTTCTCCAAGTCTTTCACATTCAAGGAGAGGCGTCTCTCCGACAAGCTCTTCTATCGATTTATATTTTGCCATATTATCCTTCTTTCCTGCCCCCTCGGGCTTTTCTTCATTATAAACGCTTTACTATCCTTTGTCAATAGAATTGCCGTATAAAAATATTTTTATTCCGTAAGGCGCAAAGGCTCTTGACTTTTTCCTCGGGAGAGGCTAAAATATATGGGTATGACTTTGCGGCAGGGATATTGAAATTCACCACTCCCTACCCTACACCCACAAAAACGAAACGGAAGTGACCTCAATGAACGAACAGAACACACAGAAAAGTATATTCGGGAACCCCTTGGTAATAATCCTCTCCGCGCTGCTCTGCTGTGCGCTGTGGGGAAGCGCAACTCCCTTTATTAAGATTGGCTATGAGCTTATGCGCCCCGACGGAACGGTTCCCTCAACAATCCTATTTGCAGGCCTAAGATTTACCCTTGCAGGTATTTTCACCGTGGCGATTTACAGTATAGCAAGAAGAAAGCTTCTGGTTCCCAAGGTGACCAATATTCCGAGAATACTCACCGTCAGCGCATTCCAGACGGTTATTCAGTACATTTTCTTCTACGTCGGACTTTCCAACACCACAGGCGTCAAGGGTACTATTGCCTCGGGCTCCTCGGCTTTCTTCTGCGTGCTTATCGCGAGCCTCATTTTCAAGCAGGAGAAGCTCACGCCCAAAAAGATTATAGCCTGTATCCTCGGCTTTGCAGGTATCGTCGTCGTCAACCTGCAGGGACTTGAGCTTACTATGAACTTTCTCGGCGACGGCTTCGTCATCTTCTCCACCATATCCTACGCCTTCTCCTCGGTGCTTATGAAGCGCTTTTCAAAATACGAGGAGCCCGTTCTTATAAGCGGCTATCAATTTATCGCAGGCGGCGCGTTAATGATACTCCTCGGTCTTATCCTCGGCGGTAAGGTTGTGGTTCGGGATATCGAGAGCGTGCTCGTTCTCCTCTACCTCGCGGCTCTGTCGGCAGTAGCCTACGCCCTCTGGGGCGTGCTTCTCAAGCACAATCCCGTCTCGAAGGTGTCCGTTTTCAGCTTCACGACCCCCATATTCGGCACAATTCTCTCCACCCTTATGCTGGAGGAGGCAAGCGGCACCGAGCCCTTGAACCTTGTTATTACCCTTCTTCTCGTCTCCTCGGGTATTTTCCTTCTTAACTACGCCCCGAAGGACAAATCGCTGAAGTAACCGAGATATAAGCAAAAGCCTCAAAGCATCAAGCCGAAGGCACACTGAGCCGAAGGCGCATCGAGCCGAAGGCGCATCGAGCCGAAGGCGCACTAAGCCGAAGGCGCACTAAGCCAAAGGCGCACTGAGCCGAAGGCGCACCGAGCCGAAGGCGCACCGAACCGAAGGCGCGTAAATCAAAGTCAAAATATTTCGCAGTTTGCTTGTTTAAAAACGCATAAAATTACTAATAAAACACCGATTTTGCAACGCAAGGTTTACAAAATCGGTGTTTTTCTTTTATTTATCCTGAGGTCTTGCGGGTGAGTCGTCAAGAGTTGTTACGTTGGCATATTCAAGGAAATGCTCGTAGGCAATCTCTCTGTAAGCGCGCTCAGTGAAGTACTCGTCGTCGTAGTAGGAGAAGAGCTTATTCTTTATTCCCTCTACGTACGCGGCGTACTCCCCCTCGGTGTACTCGGAGGTGTCGGTGCCGTTAATTTCCTTGTCCTGCTTCAGTGCCTCGGTGACGTAATCCTCCCTCACCTTCTCCTTCATAAGGACAAGCTCCCTCTCGGTGGGCATAATATCTTCTTCCTTCATTATATAATAAAGGATAAGTCTTTCCTTAACCAGAGCCTCGGCAAGTGACTTGAGGTATACTTCCCAGTCGACCTCGCCGCTTGCAAGTCCGAGATACGCCACGGCGTACTCGTCAAGGGTTTCATAGGTGTAGCTTGCGCCCGACTGATATGTTATAGTTCCGCCGCTTACGTCAAACTGGTAAACCACGTCCTTGTAGTATTGGTCGTAAACCTCCTCGACCTTAACCTTGGGATATCTCTTTATCTCAACGGCGTCAAGGTAATACTCCCACATAGCCTCGTAATAAAGCTCCTTGTAGTAAGCCTCGTAGTCGTCCATCAGATAATCGTAGGTGTAAAGCTCAAGCTTATCCATAAGGCTCGCGCCCTCGTAGCCCTCAAGAGACTCGGGGCCGAATTTTACGTCCTCGCCCTCCAGCATATAAAGCTCGCCGTTATCAAGTATAGAGGTTACGAAATCGTCGTTGTAATCAAGCTCCCTTGTGTAAGGGGTGCTTTCGTCAAGGTGCCAGGCGTTATACTTCTGTATTCCCATAATATACACGTCGAGATATACAGTTTCATTAAGAAGCGCGGTAATAGTGGAGGTGTAAGGCACGTAAGCTTCTACCGTAAGCACAGGCTTATCCGTACCGTTCTCGCAGGTGGTCGCATAGTCAATCTTAGCCTTGGTGTACTTATACTCAACTCCGTCAAGAGTTACGGTGAAGTCATCAAGGGACTTGCCGACAGTCTTACCTACCAGAATATTCTCCCATACAGCGAGAGTGTCAGCATCGCCAAGGTCAATTCGCACGTCAACGCCTATCTCCACCTTTTCCTCATCGGAGGTGGGGGCTCTCTCGCAGCTGATGTAAACCACGTCGCCTGCGACTACCTCACCCTCGGTTTTCTTCGCAAATCTTGCATAGTCCGCGGTATTCACACCGAGAAGCGCCTGGGAAAGTCCGTCGAAGGCAAAGCCTGCGTACTTGCCCACAGCCACGGTTGCCTCCTTAGCGAACGCCTTGTCGGTTAAGCCAAAGTTATTGTAGCCGTTAACCTCAATCTCCTTGCCGTCAGAGTCTAAGACGTAGGCGCGGTAGCGAAGCCTTACTCTGTCTCCGAGAGCTACTACGCCGCCCGTGTATTCTCCGCTGTCAATAGGAGATGCCTTTTCATATTTTTCGCGATATATAAGGTCAAGTATAGCCATCTCAACATCGCTGATGCCTTCCCCACCCTCGTCCTTCACGTGAGGCTTCGCAATGGGAAGCGACATCGGGTAGTCCTTATAGGAGCCGCCCGAAAACTTAACGTATCTTGACAGGTCATACTCTATATAGTCGAAGTTTTTGTTGTAAACTGATACACCGACTATAACCGACGTCACGGCAATCACCAGAACGAGAGCCGCGGCAATTATAGCAAAAATCGTCTTTTTCTTTTTTGCGCTCATACCGACCCTCGCGGGTGTGGGAGCTATCGATGCTACCTTCGGCGCCTTGGGCTTTTTGTATCCCTTGGTGCTGATGCCGCCGGGCTTTGTGTTTATCGGTGTTTGATTTTTCTTATCTATAGACATTTTGTATCCTTTTTTAACCGGATTTTCGCCGCCCTTAATCGAAGGAGTCGGCGAAGGTTGTTGCGAGAGTGTCGCATCGCTCGTTATAATCGTGTCCGTTGTGACCCTTGACCCATATAAAGGTTACCTTATGAGTCTCGGTAAGCTTGTAAAGTCTTTCCCAAAGGTCGGGATTTTTTAACTCGTCCCGTCCGCGCCTCCAGCCGTGGTCACGCCAGG
>JAFUPM010000031.1 GCA_017481225.1 Clostridia bacterium | reverse complement strand
TTTCAATCTACCCCGCCTTCTCTATCTCCGACAAGGTAAAGGGAAAAATACTCCAGTATTCGAAGCTTCTCGGCTTAGCTATCGGAATTGTCGGTCTCTTTAACATTCAGTTTATAGTAGACTCCAATGACGACGTATATATTATCGAGGTTAACCCCCGTTCCTCCCGTACCGTTCCCTTCCTCTCCAAGTCCACGGGCTACTCCCTTGCGGATATTGCTACCGAGGTTATCCTCGGCAAGTCCTTAAAGGAGCTTGGTATCTTCACCCTCTATCCCGAGGAGAAGAAGAGATGGTACTGCAAGGTTCCCGTATTCTCCTTCAAGAAGATTAACGGAATTGACGCCTACCTTTCCCCCGAAATGAAGTCCACGGGCGAGGCTATCGGATACGACGATGACCTTTACCGCGCCTTCTACAAGGCTTTGCAGGCGTCGGGTATGAACGTACAGAACTACGGCACAGTCCTTGTGACTATTGCCGACAAGGATAAGGACGAGGCTCTTCCCCTTATTCGCCGCTTCTACAACCTGGGCTTCAATATCGAGGCAACCCACGGCACCGCGAAATACCTCAAGGAGCACGGAATCAGAACCCGTGTGAAGGGCAAAATCTCCGAGGGCGTGAACGATATTCCCGACTCTATGCGCCAGGGTCACATCGCTTACGTTATCAACACCAGCGACGTCGGCTCCTCCGAGCATCAGATGGACGGATACGAAATAAGACGTCTCGCAGTAGAGACGGGCACGACCCTCTTTACCTCTCTTGATACGGTAAGAGTTCTCCTCGACGTGCTTGAGGATATTACCATAACCATTTCCACAATAGACAGCTGATTGCACCTCGGGCGCATCACAGAGTGCGCCCGACCCAAAAGCTACACTGTGATAGAGAAAGGAAATTCAAGTTGAAGGACTCGGTCTTTAAGATTTTATCTAATGAAAAAATAGCAAAGAACACCTACGAGTGCATACTCGAGGGCGATATATCCGACGTCAAAGCCCCGGGTCAGTTCGTCAATATTAAGCTTGACGGCTTCTACTTACGCAGACCTATATCGGTATGCGACGCCGAGGACGGTAAGCTCACCATAATCTACAAGGTTGTGGGCGAGGGCACCGAGGCTATGGCTAAGGCTGCGGTGGGTGACGAGTGGCTCACGCTTACGGGACTTGGCAACGGCTACGACACCTCTCCTTCGGGAGATTATCCTCTGCTTATCGGCGGCGGAGCAGGCGTTCCCCCTATGTATATGCTCTGCAAAAAGCTGATTTTTGAGGGCAAGCACCCGACGGTAATCCTCGGTTTTAACACGAAAGACGAGGTATTTTACAAAGAAAAGTTTACAAATCTCGGTGCAAAAGTAATAGTTGCCACCGCTGACGGCTCCGTGGGAGTCAAGGGATTTGTTACGAACGTTATGCCTTCGTGCGAGTACACATACTTCTACACCTGCGGTCCCGAGCCTATGCTGAAGGCGGTATACGAGGTGTCGGTAACCTCGGGTCAATTAAGCTTTGAGGAGCGTATGGGCTGCGGCTTTGGCGCCTGCATGGGCTGCTCCTGCAAAACCAAGTACGGCAACAAGCGCATCTGCCGCGACGGTCCCGTATTAACTAAGGAGGAGATAATCTGGTAATGGCAAACACAAAGGTAAATTTATGCGGTATCACTCTTGACAACCCCATTATCCCTGCCAGCGGAACCTTCGGCTTCGGCTACGAGTTCGCGGAGCTGTACGACATTAACGTCCTCGGCACCTTCTCCTTTAAGGGTACGACCTTGGAGCCGAGATTCGGCAACCCCACGCCCAGAATTGCGGAATGTGCATCGGGTATGCTCAACGCCGTAGGACTGCAGAACCCCGGAGTTGACAAGGTAATCTCCGAGGAGCTTCCAAAGCTCAGACGTGTATTCAACAAGCCCGTTATGGCGAACGTGTCGGGCTTCTCTATACACGAGTACGTAGAGACCGTAAGACGCCTTGACGGCGAGGGAGATATCGGCTGGTTTGAGGTCAATATATCCTGTCCAAACGTTCACGGCGGCGGTATGAGCTTCGGCACCTCTCCCGAAATGGCGGAGCAGGTAACGAGGGCTGTTCGCAAGGTAACCGACAAGCCCATAATAATCAAGCTTTCTCCTAACGTCACCGACATCGTCTCCATTGCCAAGGCGTGCGAGGCGGGAGGAGCTGACGGCGTCAGCCTTATTAACACACTTCTCGGTATGCGCATCGACATAAAGCGCAGACGCCCGATAATAGCCAACAAGACGGGCGGCTTCTCGGGTCCTGCCATAAAGCCCGTAGCAGTAAGAATGATTTACCAGGTCTATGAGGCTGTGAAAATTCCTATCGTAGGTATGGGCGGCGCCCGCTCGGCTGAGGACGTTATAGAGCTTATGCTCGCAGGCGCGACGGCGGTTGAGATAGGTGCTGAAAACCTGGTTAACCCCTATGCGTGTCGCGATATCATAGAGGCGCTGCCCTCTGTGATGGAGAAATACGGTATCAATAATTTAAGTGAAATAATTGGAGGAGCACACTGATGGGACGCGACGTAATTATTGCTTGTGACTTTGCAAGCGCAGAGGACACCTTTAAGTTCCTCGACAAATTTGAAGGAAAGAAGCCCTTCGTAAAAATCGGAATGGAGCTTTACTACGCGGAGGGACCCTCCATAGTAAGAGAAATCAAAAAGAGAGGTCACAAAATTTTCCTCGATTTGAAGCTTCACGATATCCCCAACACCGTTAAAAAGGGTATGGCTGTTCTCTCGAAGCTTGACGTAGATATGACCAACCTTCACGCATCGGGCACTAAGGCAATGATGGAGGCGGCTCTCGAGGGACTTACAAGACCCGACGGAACAAGACCTATACTTATTGCAGTTACTCAGCTCACCTCCACAAGCGAGGAGAGAATGAAGTCCGACCTGCTTATAAACGAGCCTATTGACAAGGTTGTTATGCACTATGCGAAGTGCGCGAAGGAGGCAGGACTTGACGGCGTAGTATGCTCTCCCCTTGAGGCAGGCAGAGTTCACGACAGCTGCGGCAAGGATTTCGTAACCGTCACCCCCGGAGTAAGATTTGCCGACGGCGATAAGGGCGACCAGGTCAGAGTTATGACTCCCGAGGAGGCAAAGAAGATTGGCTCCGACTACATCGTGGTAGGCAGACCCATCACCGCAGCGGCTGACCCCGTGGCAGCTTACGAGCGCTGCTGCAGAGAGTTCATAGGTTAAAATTTTGGAAAGGATTTGACTTAAAATGGAAGGCTACAAAAGAGAATTTATACAGTTTCTTGAGAGCGCGGGAGTTCTCAAATTCGGTGACTTCACCGCGAAAAGCGGAAGAAAAATTCCCTATTTTATCAACGCAGGCGAGATAAAGACCGGCGACCAGATTGCAAAGCTCGGCGAATTCTACGCAAAAAGCTACCTCGAGAAGGTAGGCAACAAAAGATGCGTGCTTTACGGCCCTGCCTACAAGGGCATCTCTATTGCCGTTGCAGCTTCTATCGGACTTTCCAAGACGGGACTTGACGTTCCCTTCTTCTTCAACCGCAAGGAAGCCAAGGACCACGGCGAGGGCGGCGTTTTCGTCGGCTACGTTCCGAAGGTGGGCGAGGAGATTGTAATCGTCGAGGACGTTATCACCGCAGGCACCGCTATTCGCGAAAGTATGGCAATTCTCTCGGGTATCGAGGGCGCCAAGGTTTCTGCGACCTTCGTTATGGTTGACAGAAAAGAAAAGGGCAAGGGCGAGAAGTCCGCTATGGCTGAGGTAGGCGAGGAGTTCGGCTTCCCCGTTTACTCCGTCGTTGACGTTTACGATATCATAGAGTATCTCGACGAGAAGCCCGAGTGCGCCGCAGACGTTGCCCGTATCAGAGCATACCTCGAGGTTTGGGGCGCCAAGGCTTAACGCCTTGTATCAATCCCGAGGGGATTGTATATCATCAACCCAAAGGGTTGTATATCATCCGCAACCTGTTGCGGTATATCATCAGCTCCCAAAGAGCTGTATCAATCCCAAGGGGATTGCATATCATCAACCCGTAGGGTTGCATATCATCAACCCGTAGGGTTGCATATCATCAACCCGAAGGGATTGCATATCATCAACCCGTAGGGTTGTATATCACCAACCCGCAGGGTTGCATATCATCCGCAACTTGTTGCGGCATATCATCAGCTCCCTAGGAGCTGTATCTTCCCCTGCCGAAAGCAAAAACAAAAAACAAAGGAGAGCCTCTATATGCGAAATTTGGTCAATATTTTAGACCTTACCACAGAGGAAATAGACGAGCTGATTAAGGTTGCCTCGGACATTATAGACAACCCCGAGCTTTACGTCAACACCTGCCGCGGAAAGATACTCGGAACTCTGTTCTTCGAGCCCTCGACCAGGACCAGGCTGAGCTTCACCTCGGCTATGATGAGCCTTGGCGGCAACGTCCTCGGCTTCTCACAGGCGGCGTCCTCCTCTATATCGAAGGGAGAAACCGTTGCCGATACCATAAGAATGGTCAGCGCCTATTCGGACATTATAGTAATGCGCCACCCCAAGGAGGGCGCACCTGTCGTGGCATCGGGTGTTTCGAGCGTTCCCGTTATCAACGCATGTGACGGAGGTCACTTCCACCCGACTCAGACACTGACCGACCTTCTTACCATCAAAAAGAAAAAGGGCAGGTTCGATAACCTGACCGTAGGTATATGCGGCGACCTTAAGTACGGCAGAACCGTACACTCCCTTATATCAGCTCTCGCAAGATACGAAAACGTAAGGTTCGTGCTTATCTCCCCCGAGGAGCTGGCGCTTCCCGATTACGTAAAGGACGAGTATCTTTTCGGTGGCGGCTGCGAATACGTGGAGACCGAGAGCCTCGAGCGCGCAATCCCCGGACTTGACATTCTCTATATGACGAGAATACAGGCGGAAAGGTTTGAGTCCCGCGAGGAGTACGAAAGACTGAAGGACTCCTATATCCTTACGGCAGAGAAGTTAGAGATGGCAAAGGATGACCTTTCTATACTCCATCCCCTACCCCGTGTTAACGAAATCGACGTTGACGTGGACGACGACCCCAGAGCAGATTACTTCGACCAGGCTATGTACGGCAGGTATATCAGAATGGCTCTGATACTTATGCTCCTCAAGTCCAAGGGCGTCGAGGACGTCCGCACAGCGGGCATCGAAAACCCCCGTCTCGTATGCAAAAATCCCCACTGTATTTCCCTCACCGAGCGCGGCATAAAGCACCTCTTCGACGAAGAGGGCAGGTGCATCTATTGCGACCAGACCGCTGAGGAGAGATAACCTTCAATACTTTAGATTTCAAAGTAAAGATAATTTAAGTCAACAAAAGTACAGTTTTCAAAGGATACGGTACATCACAAAAAGGTGTACCGTTTTCTTTTTGTTTTATTCTGTAAACGACATGCTCCTAAAGAAATGAATGTAATCAAACCACCGATTTTACGGTACTGTTTTTTATAAACTTTTATAAAACTATTTACAATTCAAAAAGATATGTTATAATTTCATTGTCACACAAACTTAATAATCGGTATTAGGGGTATTTTTGTTTTTAGGGATACTATACCCTTTTTGAGTATACTCGGATTTATGGACTTGGTAAAAACGTAAGCTCCTCTAATCTGGGTATGCTAAAATATTCCTATTCCGGTTAGTTTGTGTGACAACAATCGAAGTTTGCGTTTTTCGGTGCGTGGCTTCGGCTACGCACCTTTTTAATGCTGTTAGGAGACCATATGGGAAAAAGGGGTAAGAAAAAATAATCGACGTTACCGGCATAGAGCTCACTCCCGGAGAACCGGATATTTGTCTTGGCAACGGAGATCAGGGCTTTGAGTGCTGCTGCGACGAGTGTGATTATTATTTGCTTTGTTTTCCGGAATTTGATCAAAGCTCGGAATAAAAGCCGCAGAATGCAAACATAACTATACAAAATAAACAAAAATGACAGAGATCGCTTTGCTTCTCTGTCATTCTTGTTTAGAAAAATATTAAATTTATATTAATCTTTCTTCATAAATAATCCGCTGTTTTTGTTTTCTTGTGTTATTATTACGAAAGATCAAGATGTATGCTGTCAATATTTCTTGCTGTTTTGTCAGCCGCATAGGAAATATCGCGCGCTTCCTTCAATATTTTTTCATTTGAGGACGCTATGTCACGAACACCGCTTGCTATCTCATCGCTTGCTTTCTGCATGGCCTCAGAGTCCCTCTCCATCTGTCTTACAACCCTTTCACGGAATCGAGCCGCCTCCTCAGCCTGTCTTCTGTTTTCTTCTGCTATTCCCTGAAGCTTGTCCATCATTGCCTGGTTTCGCTCCTGCTGTAAATACCAGTTCCTAGCACCAACTATATCACGGGCATAACCGTTCTCAATGCACCATATAAGGCTTGACACCATATTTATAGTCTTCAAAGGATTTGGTATCGGGCAGGATGCTAATATATCAGCAAACGTGTCCTCTTTATATGAGTTAGCGTAAAGCTCGGCGGCTTCCTCATAGCAGATCTTGTATTCCTCGTCATACTGCTTCTGCACCTTTTCGAGCTTTCTGAACTTCGAGCTTACCCACGGACATTTCTCAGCTATGGTTAAATCTATCCCGATCTCGCCAAATATGATACAATAATTTAATCCAAACAGTACTAAATAAACCGCCCAGACCAACAGCGCCAGAAATAAGTGCAGTGCTGAATCTAATGATGCTGCATCAAATATTCCTAATATCAGATTCAAAAGTGAACTCGCAAGAAGAATAAGTGGGAGAAATGTAATGTATAGAATATCTATAAATACTCCGTATGGGAAAATAATCGACAGTTCCGGGGTGTTGCACAAATGAATCATTAACAGTATAAACGCAACCGTTGCAATGGCACTAACCACAGCACTCGGTTTTTCATCTTCAGATATACCCATTCCTATGCCGACTGCAGATACAAGTATTAAAGCCACAACAACCCAAAGCGAAGATGCCACAAGCGTTTCACCATACATCTCGCCATACATAGATGCTTTTTCTGTATACAGGGCTATTCCATAATCAAAAATAATATTTATCAGAATATACGGCAAAATAACCGCTCTGATTAAGCTGATGATAACTGTTGTTATTATCTGACTTGCTTCACTACTGCTTTTGAGCGATGATAGCTTTCTTACGGTTTTACGCGGCACGTTCTCTCTCGCGGTCTTCGCAATTTCATCATCAACAGCCTTGTTGTAGTTTCTTATTTTCAACTGCTCTTGTAAATAATAGAGACAATTTTTCAAATTCTGTAGGTCACTCAAAATGATTTCCACCTTTCAAGTTTTATGGTTAGCTTGCATATTCCGACATATTTCACATCTTGTCGTTTTTTGTCGGAATACATAAATTATAACCTATTTCAGATTAAAAGTCAATAACCTGAAACAGATTACTATATAATTTTGTTACCATACACAAAGGGGAATAAAATGTATAGACGAATTCGGGATCTCAGACAGGATATGGATCTGAATCAAACTCAGGTTGCAAATATGCTGGGAATGTCGCAAACCGGTTATTCAAAATATGAGACCGGCGAAAACGATATACCCACGCAGGTTCTTATCAAGCTATCGCGATTTTATAATACGAGCATCGACTACCTTCTCGGAGAAACCAACGACCCTAAAAGATATAAATGATTACAATTTGATCTCAGCTGAATGGGTGTCAAAATAGTACAATATATGTAAAACAGCCCACAGACTGCATCAATGTGTAATTTGTATATTTTACATTTAAAAGAGCAAACACACAAGGATAATCTGATATAATCTTCCTATTGCATGTCTGCTCTTTTTTATTTTTTACCTTTTATTTTCTGGGATAGGATAATGCTCGAGGATATAATCCATATCCTTGTCGCCTCTGCCCGAAAGGCAGATTAGTACCGACCCGTGTGTCATTTTTCTCGCCAGCTTCATACCGTAAGCCACGGCGTGGGAGCTTTCGATAGCGGGGATAATGCCCTCGAGACGGGAGAGTGTGAAGAAGGCGTCGATAGTCTCATCGTCCGAAACAACGTCGTACTTTACCCTGCCGAGGTCGTGGAGAAATGCATGCTCGGGACCCGAGGAGGGGTAATCAAGTCCGCTGGCAACGGAGTATACGGGAGCAGGCTCGCCGTTTTCGTCCTTCAGCATTATGCTGTTAAATCCGTGCATAATGCCCTCCTCGCCGTACTGAAGGCTTGCGGCGTGGTCGCCAAGAGATGCGCCTCTGCCGAGAGGCTCAAC
>JAFUPM010000030.1 GCA_017481225.1 Clostridia bacterium | reverse complement strand
TGCTATCTCCTACGCTCCCAACTCCTACGATCCCGTAATCGTATTTACTCCCGCATCCGATGAGGGCGGCGACGAGGGCGACGACGACGTTTCCTACGATACCACTATCGTAGAGGGCGCAAACACCCTTTACTTCTCCGCCGACGAGGTTTCCGCAGACTCCGCAACCAGACCTCTTATCGTTACCGCTGACGGCAATTACAAGCTCGCTGCTGGTAACCTCTTCGTTGCAGGTATTACCGATGCAAGCGGCAATGCAATCGCCAAGAATGACGATTACACCTTCACTCTCACCGCAGGCGAGTACACCGTTTCCTTCGGTATGCTCTCTATGTTCGGTGTTGCAGCAGATCAGGCTTGCGAGCTGAACGTTACCTGCACCACCTCCGAGGAAGAGGAGGAGCCCGTAGCAGACGGCACCTTCGCTAACCCCTATGAGCTTGGCGAGACTAACGAGCTTGACTTCGCAGGCGGCTGGAACTACGTATTCTACGTATATACTGCTCCCGTTGCAGGTACTCTTACCATCAACGTAACCAGCGACGACTTCTATTGGGGCTTTGGCGCAGGCGAGTATGCTCTTGAGAACGTTGGTACTGTTGCAACCGCTGACATCACTCTTGCAGCAGGCGAGGTTATCTACATCGGTATGTCCACCAACTCTTCAAATGCAGGCATCGTAACCTTCACCGCGACCTTCACCGAGGGCGGCTCTGAGGGAGACGAGGAGCCCGTAGCAGACGGCACCTTCGCTAACCCCTTTGAGCTTGGCGAGACCAACGCTGTTGAATTCGCAGGCGGCTGGAACTATCTGTTCTACGTATATACTGCTCCCGCAGCAGGTACTCTTACCATCAACGTAACCAGCGACGACTTCTATTGGGGCTTTGGCGCTAGTGAGTACGCTCTTGAGAACGTTGGTACTGTTGCAACCGCTGACATCACTCTTATGGCAGGCGAGGTTATTTACATCGGTATGTCCACTAACTCTGCAAATGCAGGCACCATCACCTTCACCGCAACCTTCACCGAGGGTGGCGCTCCCGCAGGCGACGGCAACGTTTCCTACGATACCGTTATTGTAGAGGGTGCGAATATCCTTTACTTCTCCGCTGACGAGGTTTCCGCAGACTCTGCAACCAGACCTCTCACCGTTACCGCTGAGGGCAATTATAAGCTCGCTGCAGGTAACCTCTTCATTGCAGGTATTACCGATGCAAGCGGCAATGCAATTACCAGAAATGACGATTACACCTACACTCTTGTAGCAGGCGAGTACACCGTTTCCTTCGGTATGCTCTCTATGTTCGGTGTTGCAGCAGATCAGGCTTGCGAGCTGAACGTAAGCTATGAGGCTATTGTAGATAATGACTCCGACTCCGGACTTGCAGGCGCAGGTACGTCTGCAGATCCTTACGTTATCGAGTCAATCCCCTACACCATTACCTTAAGCGGTAAGCACGACGTATACTACGTTTACACCTCCTCGGAGGCTGTAACTCTCGTTATCACTCATCCCGAAGGCTGCTACGTTTCCGGTCTGGCAAACTATTCCAAGGACGATGCAAACCTCACCTACACCGTTACCGTTGCTGCAGGCGAGACCGTTACCATCAATCCCTGGACCAATAGCACATCGGGCGAGTTCGTTTACACCGTCGCAGTTTCAGAGCCCACCACCGATGAAGGCGGCGAGGACGAAGGCGGCGAGAGCACAGGCGTAACCTACCTCACCACTCACGCAAACGGCAGAAAGCTTCAGGTTGTTATCGATGCTGCGGCAGGTACTATGACTATCACTCGCTCCGACCTTACAGGTAGCCTTACCACAGGCGGCGCGTCTGTTGCAGAGTACACCTATGCGTTTGCTGACGGTGTTGTCACCTACACTCTTGTAAGCGGCAACAACTGCACTCTCGTGTTTGACGCAAACGGTGCTCCTACCTCCGTAACCTGGGGTAGCGCAACCTACACCGATTTCGTTCAGCAGTAATCGTTAACTGCAGTAGCGTAATGCTACACAAATAAAGAGCGCCACACCCTTTGCGGTGTGGCGTTTTTCTTTTTGTGAAGAGATGCAACTCTACTTCCCACGAATTTATATTAAATACGCGCTCTCTCATTTTTATCGCGCGCATAGAGTAAGGCGGAGAAGCTTTTCGTTCTCCGCCTTAATTTTTTCTTTTCTCTGTGTATAGTGTATCCTAACTTCATAATGACAGCCGTACTCGCAAAGTCAACTGCGCTAAAAAGCGAATCTCTCTTGCAAAGTCAACTGCGCTAAAAAGCGAATCTCTCTTGCAAAAGCAAGTTGCACTTACAGAGCAAACATTACTTGCAAGGCAAACCTCACTTCGCGCAGTGCGTCAGACTCCCGTCATTTTGTGGACTACAGGCCAAGAGTCATCGGCATAGAATCGGTGACCTCCGTCACCCGTAACGAGGGCAACGTTCTCGGGTACGCCAGCTACGCGGTAGAGCCTCTCAATCTCGGAATACGCCTCCAGAACACCCGCCTCAGGGAAGATATCGTCCTCCTTGCCGTTTACCACAATCAGCTTTCTCGGAGCTATAAGTCCGCCGATATCGCCCATATCGAAATAGTTTGCAATATTAGGTACGAAGTTACATACGCAATGAGGCATTGCGGCTATGGAATCCTTGTAGGTGCAGACTGCGCAGGAGGGCATAGCCAGAGATATTCTCTCGTCCAGAGCCGCCGCATAAAGGGTAGCCGTGCCGCCGCCGGAGTTGCCCATAAGCATAATCTTTTCCTCATCAATGAAGTCAAACTCACGAAGTACGGCGTCAATAGTACAGCTAACGTCGGTTACGCGCTCACCTATGGTGGTTCTTCCGCTGATAATTGCATTCATAGACTCCATATGGCAACGGTTGACGGTGTAGTCGCCCTCTTTGTAGCCTACCTCGCCGAAGTTGCGCTGCTCAATAGCCACGGCAACGTAGCCCTCCTTGACGGCTCTGACGACAAAGTCGCGGTCACCGCTGTTTATGGACTCCTCATCCTTAGGGTATATAGGCTTGCCTATGGAAATATGCATACCCGTGCTATGACCCTGGAGCGTTATTATAAGAGGCATAGGAGCCTTCTTACCTTTAGGAACTCGCATAACCGCAGGGAAGGTATAGCCCTCCTCACTCTGCAGAGTGAAGCGGTACTCGGTGAAGTCAGCCTCCTCCTTTACGTACTCGACAGTAAATTTATCGTCCTCGGCTCTCTTGATATTCCCGAGGCAAAGAAGCTCCGAGAGCTTCTCACGGCATCTTTTCTGCCAAAGTGAGAAGTCCTCTCCTTCCTTGTATCTCAGAGAAGGTGTGGTGTCGCGAATAATGTTTCTCGCGTACTCCCAGGAAAGCAATTTCATCATGATTTTTCTCCGTTTCTTTGGTATTATGTAAATCTTTATTTGCAAAATCGTGGTTTTTATAAGGTTTATCGACTGTTTATTGCCTTGGAAATATAGCTAAACAAAATTAAATCAATGTGTTTTTCAGCCCGTCAGAACAAAGCAACGAGAACCAGCGCGCAGCACATAATCAGACAGCCGACAATATTAATCCTCGTGAATCTCTCCTTAAAGAATATATAGGAGAGAATAGCGCTGCAAACTAAAATGCCCGAGTTATTGAAGGTGTGAAGGAGGGTTATATCGTTAAGAAGCGGTATAACTATTACCAGAATGTTTATGGCAACTCCCACAATAACCGAGGTGACAGCGAGGTATATTAAGGATACTCTGCTCTGCTTGAAGGGGGTAAATGAGCCGCGGCTTTTTATAAGCAAGAGGCAAAGAGAGATAATAGCGGCAACGCCGTATGTAACTGCGACCATCTCCTCCTTCTCACCGTCTCCCGTCAGCCTCTGCTGTATATCTGTCAGAGAGGCGTATGCGCCGTTACAAAGAGCGAGGCAAAGGCACAGCGGAATAAAGGCGGCGCGCTTAGGCTTCCCTGCCTCGGCACAGCCATCAGCCGAAGGTGACTTTTCGCCTGCGGCTTTCTTCTCGCTCTTATAGCTTGCAAGGTATACTCCGCCAATAACGGCAAATACTCCGAGCCACTTAAGGGGAGAAAGCTCTACGCCGAAGCCGAACCAAGCGGCAAGAGTAGGCACGATAATTCCGCCCGCTACGGCAAAAACCTGCAAAACCGTGAAGGAGCCTGCCTGAGAGCATTTGACGAGGAAGTAATTGTAGCCGAAAAGTGCAAGAGCATTCAGCACCCCGAAAAGCCAGGTTAAGGGAGCCGCCTCGAAGCGAAAGCCCATAAAGCATAGGGACACTGCCACAACCGTCACACCGCTTACTACCGTAAAGACCGTCGAGGACAGGTCGCCGCGACCCGGGTAGCTGTCGGCATACTTCTTACAAAAGAAGCTCTGAAGCGAGTAAAGCACTATCATCATACAAATAAGCGCGGCAGTCAACATATATATTCCCTTTCTTGCCCGAATTCCTTTGGCTTAAGCAAAGCGCGCGGAGGTGGCTTGCACTAACTAAGCTGTTCCTTAATAATTATACATCTTTTTAGTGTTTTGTCAAGAGAAAAAAAGTAAAGCCGCCTATTGATTTTTTACGTGATTTTTGATACAATTAATACAGTAAACGCAAAGCCTTCCAAGCTTTGGGTCAGAGAGGACTCTCAGAAAATGAAAAATATAATAAAAATATCGGATTTCTCCTCTCCCGAGCTTGACGTTTTCGTCAGGCTGACGGGGGCGCAGCTCCGTTCAAGGCTGGAGCCCGAGAGGGGAATTTTCATAGCCGAGAGCCCTACCGTAATTGAGGTTGCTCTCGAATCGGGCTGTGTGCCCATCTCGCTGCTGTGCGACGACAGACTTCTCGACGGCAGAGTAGCGGATATTATCGAAAGACTCTCGGAGTACCCCTGCGACAACCCTAAGGGCTTCCCTATCTACGTTGCAGAAAGAGAGGTGCTATCCTCCCTCACAGGCTTCGAGCTGACGCGCGGTGCGCTGTGCGCTATGCGCAGACCAAAAAGCAAAACCGTAGAGGAGCTTCTCAAAGATGCCACTCGCATAGCCATACTCGAGGAGGTAACCGACTCCACCAACATAGGCGCGCTTTTCCGTTCCGCTGCGGCTCTCGGAATAGATGCGGTTCTCGTAACCCCGACCTGCTGCGACCCCCTTTGCAGAAGGGCTGTAAGGGTCAGTATGGGAACGGTATTCAAGGTCCCCTTCTGCCGCATCGGAGACACTCCGTCGGATTGGCCGAAGGCGGGTATAGAAAGACTGCATAGCCTGGGCTTTAAGTGCTGCGCTATGGCACTGTCTCATAATACGGTCAGCATAGATGACCCCACACTTATGAGAGAGGAAAAGCTGGCTATAATTCTCGGCACCGAGGGTACGGGACTGAAAAAGGAAACAATCGCCGCCTGCGACTACACCGTAAAAATTCCTATGTCCAACGGTGTGGACTCCCTGAACGTGGGAGCCGCCGGAGCCATAGCCTTCTGGCAGCTGACGCGCAGATAACACCGTGAGAGGAAAGCATACGCCAAAATCATAGATAAATACAACCTTGATTTTTAGGTCAAATGGCATTGATTTCAAGGCAACCGCATCGTCGTTTCGCCGCGCAAGCAACATCAAACCGACGCGCAATCGCTGCCGTCGCAAAGCATACCTAGAGCAAAATAACGGCGTTTTTGTAAACAATTAATTACATATACCCCATCTTTACACTACAATAATCAAAAACAGAAGTTTAAAACGGGAGGTCGAAAATGGATAACATAATTATCATCGGAATTGCGGGAGGCTCGGGCAGCGGAAAGACTACCCTGGCGAGGAATATTGCCGCCCACTTTGGCGACAGAATTTGCGTTCTCCGTCACGACGACTACTACAAGGCGCACGACGAGCTGACCTTTGAGGAGCGCAACCGCCTGAACTACGACCACCCCGACGCCTTCGACACGCCCCTCCTTCTTCGTCACCTTGACGAGCTGAAGGCAGGCAGAGCAATCGATTGCCCCGTCTACGATTACACTATACACAACCGTTCGAAGCAGACCGTCCGCGTTGAACCGAAGCCCATAATTCTGATTGAGGGCATACTTATTCTCGCCAACCCCGAGGTTGCGAGTCGACTTGATATGAAGCTCTACGTCGACACCGACGCCGACGTCCGCATAATCCGCCGTATCGTCAGAGACACCAAGAAGCGCGGCAGGTCTCTCGACTCCGTCATCAATCAATACCTCGGCACCGTCAAGCCCATGCACGAGGCATTCGTCGAGCCCTCCAAGCGCTCAGCCGACATTATCATTCCCGAGGGCGGCAAAAACCCCGTTGCCTACGGCATGATAATCGACAGAATGGAAAAGCACCTCACCGGCAAATAGCCCCTTCCCCTACATATTATTTATATATACCGAAATACCGATTATTTATATATCACGATATGCCGATTACATATCGCCTATATCGGTACGGCTACGCCTCCCCATTGACAAATACCCCGTCTTGCCGATGCTGATTTTAATAAGCCTTTAGTTCAACAGCATTGAAGGCTCATTCAAGCAGAACTCGAACGCAAAAAAACTCATTCAAACCAAACAAATTTTACTGCTATTCATTTTACATACAAAGAGCCGCCTCGGTTGCCCGAGGCGGCTCTCATTTTTTTGCTTTTTATTAGCCATTTTCTAAGGCTAGGCAGATTTTAGGCGGGAATTTTCGTTTACGACCGACAGGCGTATATAAATACGTCGGAGGGAGTAAACGGAAAGAGTGGTCCCTTCGGGGAGCACGCTCCCGTCAAAATGTGTCAGCCTTAAACGTTGTAGAATTCTACGAGCTTCTTAAGTCTCTCATACTTAGCCTTCGCAGTAGCTTCTGCCTTAGCGAAGAGCTCCTTAGCTCTTTCAGGGAACTGCTGAGCAAGTCTAGTATATCTAGCCTCGCCGCCGATGAAGTCCTGGTAAGAGCCGGTAGGCTCCTTGGAGTCAAGGGAGAAGGGATTCTTGCCCTCTGCCTTAAGGGAGGGATTGAATCTGAACATCTGCCAATAGCCGGTCTCAACAGCCTTCTTCATCTCTGCCTGGCAGTTAGCCATACCGCCCTTGATGGAGTGCATCTCACAGGGAGCGTAGCCGATGATAAGGGAGGGTCCGGGATATGCCTCAGCCTCTGCGATAGCCTTAAG
>JAFUPM010000029.1 GCA_017481225.1 Clostridia bacterium | reverse complement strand
GGGTATGGTACATAAGTACACCGAGGAGCTTTTCGGTGCGGGACACGTTTTCCGCGCAGGAACCACGGGTACCCTTGCCGACAAGACAGCCTGGGGTTATATCTCAAAGTACCTCGAGGAGCGCAAAATAAAGATACCGAAGGCGGAAATCGCCCACATGACGAAAAAGCTTATGGGTATCAAGCGCACGACGGGTCAGCACCCGGGCGGTATTATAGTTATACCGAGGGAGTACGAAATATACGACTTTACTCCCGTTCAGCACCCGGCAGACGACCCGAAGTCATCAATAATTACGACCCACTTCCAGTTCTCGTATCTGCACGATACCATACTGAAGCTTGACGAGCTTGGTCACGATATGCCTACGAAGTATAAGATGCTGGAAAAGTACACGAACACCTCGGTTCTTGACGTTAAAATGAACGACAAGACCATCTACGAGCTTTTCGCAAGCACCAAGCCCCTGGGCATCACACCCCAGCAGATAGGCAACGCCCAGCTTGCAACCTTCGGCATACCCGAGTTCGGCACGAGGTTTTTGCAGCAGGTATTGACCGAGGCAAAGCCGAAAAACTTTGCCGACCTCCTTCAGATATCGGGACTGACCCACGGCACCGACGTTTGGCTCGGCAACGCCCAGGAGCTTATTAAGCAGGGAACCTGTGACATTTCCGAGGTCGTCGGAACACGTGACGGCATTATGCTCTACCTTATACAAAAAGGGCTTGATAACTCAATGTCCTTCAAAATCATGGAGGACGTCCGTAAGGGCAAGGGACTTAAGCCTGAGTACGAGGAGGCAATGCTCGCCAAGGGAGTACCCGAGTGGTACATCTGGTCCTGTAAAAAAATCAAGTATATGTTCCCGAAGGCGCACGCGGCAGCCTACGTTATGTCGGCAATCCGCCTCGCCTGGTACAAGATATACTATCCTATGGAGTTTTACGCCGCATTCTTAACGGTTGCGCCGGGCGGCTTCGATGCCGAGATAATCGGCAAGGGCTTAGCAGGCGTCAACCAGACCATAGACGAGCTTGAGAAGAAAGGGCAGGAGGCAACGGCAAAGGATAATGAAACCTGCCAGACCCTCTATCTTGTGCGCGAGGCTATGGTACGCGGAGTTAAATTCCTTAATGTGGATTTGAAGAAGTCCGACGCAACAGCCTTCCTTCCCGAGAACGGAAGAATAAGAATGCCCTTCAACTCTCTGCCGGGACTTGGCGACAAGGCGGCAGATAAGATAATCGAAGCGAGAGATACCTACGATATCTACTCTATCGAGGACCTCCGTCAGCACACGGGAATATCCAAGGCTGTTATAGAGCTTCTTCGCAGAAACCACGTCCTCGACGGACTTTCAGAGACCAATCAGTTCTCTATGTTTTAACTCTTCATCAATTAATAAGTAGCAACAGAAGCAACAGTATAGCGCATTCGCGGTCTCCCTCAGCTGAGAAGAAAAGGAATGCCGCCGTTGCCAAAATAAGTATCTCCTCAACCCCAAGCTTCGGTAGCTTAAGGGATAGCCTTCCCGTGTCAAATAATCCCCCGAAAAGGCTTCTTTGCAGCCCGGAAAGTAACCCTCCCTCGCGCGCATCGCCGCCTGTGCTGACACTGCCCGAGGAGGTGGGATGCACCGTGGGATTTTCCGCATAAGTCGAACCCGTGTCGAGTTTTTCCTCGCTTTTTGGCTCGCTGAATGCGGTTCCGTCATAATTTGTGGGGAGCTTCATTTTGTCCTCCGTATCGGTAAAATAGCTTCTTGAATACATCATTTCCTCCCCGTCATAGCGTCAAGTATTTCTACGATGGAAAGCATAGAGTCTATCGCCTGAGCGCGCTCTCTTGAAACGTAGGGCTTCAATGCTCCGAGAAGCTTTGAACGGTTTTTCCCCTCGTGGCTTCTGGTTGGAATTTCGGGGGTCACCGACGCTTCCTTTACAGCTCCTACCTCTTCCTTTTCTTCATTTGCTACGCTGCTCTCGGAGGGGACGGAGCCCTCTGCACCTCTGCCCTTAGCCATATTGGATATCTCCTCTATGAGCTTTGGGTTCTCCATAATAAGGCTTACTATTCTTCCTAAATCGGGAGTTGCCTCGCTCACCTGCCGCACCCCCTTCTATAGTTGTTAAGCACTCGCAGAGCATCTGACATATTAAGCCTTGAGCCGCTTACGGCACCCCGTAGCTTTTCTAAGTCACCGTGACTTGGAGTTGCCTCGGGCAGAGCTATTCCGTAGCCTGCCGCTATCTTTACGATTTCTCTCCAGAGAGCATCGTCGGGCAGAGCTACCATAGCCTCAATCTGTTCCTTGTTTATTTTCATACACACCTCCCAAAGGTCGTTTTCTAACATCTTATGCAAAGAAAGCTGAAATGTGCAACTTATAAAATGCCCGTGCTTTTCCGACTCTTTGTGCAAAAAAGCCGAAAGGTGAAACTTATGAAATGCCTATGCTTTTCCGACTCTCACGGCTCGTCCTCCCGTATGCGCGCCGCCCTTAATATGCACCCCGATGCCGAGGTCGTTTTCTTCCTCGGCGACGGACTTTCGGATATCGAGCCCCTGGTTGCCGAAAATTCAAATAGGGCTTGGATATACGTTCGCGGCAATTGCGATTTTTCTCCCCCAACTCTTCCGGGTAAGCTTAAGCGTGTAGAAGAAATAACCCTCGAGGGCTACAAAATCCTGCTTACCCACGGCGACCTTTCGGGCGTTAAATCGGGCGACGATGGAATACTTCGCCTGGCCGAAGCCGCCTGCGCCGATATAGTCCTCTACGGACACACCCATATACCACGCGAGTCCTTCGTCCGCACCGAGTCGGGCAGGGAAGTCTACCTCTTTAATCCGGGTAGCATAGGACACGATTATCCCGCACCCTCAAGCTACGGCATAATCACCTTAAGCGAGTCGGGCGTGCTTTTCTCCCATGGCTCCTTTGTATAACTCCCCTCAGGACTTTGAACCCGTCCAATAATCAAAAGTCAAAGAGGAACAAAATAAATCCCCAAGCCGACCTGAATCAAAATCACAAGCAGAAAGGAGACGAAATATGAGCGACCTCCGTCGAGCAATAGCAGATAATATATGCGCCCTCCGCACAGAAGCAGGCATGACCCAGGCGCAATTTGCCGAGCTGTTCAACTACAGCGATAAGGCTGTTTCCAAATGGGAGCGCGGCGAAGCAATTCCCGACGTCACAGTCCTGAAGCAGATAGCAGACCGCTTCGGTGTCACCGTGGATTATCTTCTTCGCTGGGAGCATACCGACGCAGAGGAAAGAGCGCGCCACTTAAATCACGTCGCCTCTCGCAACAGACTCCTCGTCACTCTCATATCAACCGTCGGAGTCTGGGTTCTTTTCACTCTCCTTTTCGTTCTCTTAGCCCTCTCCGAGGTAGGTAATGCGCCCTGGCTTCTCTTCATTTACGCCATTCCCGTCTCCTCGGTTGTGGTTCTGGTATTCAACTCCATATGGGGCAGAAGGCGGCTGAATTTCATTATCGTTTCCGTCCTCGTCTGGTCCATTCTTCTGTCCGTGTATCTCACGTTGCTTTCGCTTCTTTGCCGTAACTTCTGGATACTTTTCATCATCGGCATACCTGCCCAGGTGCTGCTTTTCTTTATCCCTGGCATCACCATAATTAAGAAAACGAAGGAGAGGGATTTATGAGACCCAATACCCCAAAGCATAATCCAAATCCCAAAAGACCAAGCGACGGCATAAGAAAGCCAAGCGGTATCCGCGACCTTCCTCGCTATATTGCCGAGTGTGTCAAGGGCTTTTTCACAAGGCTCTTTTACATAGTCAAGCTCGTTTGGGAGGCGTCAAGGCTCGTCCTTATCGCTATGATGCTTCTTTGCGTTCTGAACGGTGTTTTGCCCGTTGTGGGAGCATATATTTCCAAGGACCTTTTAAACGAGGTGGCAAGCCTTATCGGCGCTACAGCCTCGGGCAGCATCGCGGAGAACATCTTCGTTACGATGCGCCCCCTTGTGTTCCTGTTCGTTGCCTATTTTATCTATCTGTTTCTGAACCGCCTGTTCGGCAGGATAAACAGTATGGTTACGGGCATCGCAGGCGAGCTTGTAGTAAACCATATTAAGCTGAAAATTATCAACAAATCGGACGAGGTAGACCTTCGCTCCTTTGACATTCCCGAGTTCTACGAGAAGCTGGAGAACGCCAACAGAGAGGCGGGAATGCGCCCCATACAGATACTCTCCGCCACCTTCAACGTTATAAGCGCCTGCATCAGCGCCGTATCCTTCGTGGCAGTTCTTGCGACCCTCTCGCCCTTAGCTCCCGTTATAATTATCTGCGCCGCAATCCCGGGTGCCATAGTAAACTACGTATACCGTCACAGAAGCTTCTGGTATATGCGCCACCACTCCAAGGAGCGCCGCGCTATGAACTATTACTCGGGACTTATGGTGAATAAGGATATGGTTAAGGAAATCCGTATCCTCGGCCTCGGCGGCACCTTTATCTCCAAATACAAAAAGGAGTTCTCCAAATATTACCGCGGACTCCGCAGCCTGATAATGAAGGAGGGAGTAACCCAGATTATCGTGGGCTTTCTTTCCACCCTTGCCAACTGCGCCCTATTCCTCTACGTTGCCTACAACGTAATCTTCGAGCAGGGCGAGATAGGCGACTACTCCCTTTACACGGGTGCGCTTACCTCTATTTCGGGCTACGTGACAACACTTCTCACCGCCACCGCTACAATCTACGAGGGTACGCTCTTTATAAATAATATGATAGAGTTCGTCAACGAGAAGCCCACGGTTGTACCCACCGTCACAGAGGCAAAAATCCCGAAGAAGGGCGCTCATCACACGGTAGAGCTTGTGGACGTATCCTTCCGTTACCCGGGAAGCGAGCATAACGTTATAGACCACGTCAGCTTAAAGCTTGACCCACACGACTCCGTCGTCCTCGTCGGACTTAACGGAGCAGGCAAAACCACCCTTATAAAGCTCTTAACCAGACTTTATGACCCCACAGAGGGTAAAATTCTCCTTGACGGAGTAGATATGAGAGAATATGACCCAAGAGCCCTCTACGACCTCTTCGGCATCATATTCCAGGACTTCGGCAAGTACGCCGAGTCGGTAAGTGAAAATATCGAATTCGGTGATATAAACCGCCACCACGAGAGGGAGGACGTTGTAGCCGCCGCAGTACGCGGAGATGCCGACAGCTTTATTGATAAGCTCCCCGAGGGCTACGATACCCCTCTTACGAGAATGTTCGAGGAGGACGGTATTGAGCTTTCGGGCGGACAGTGGCAGAAGCTATCCGTCGCGCGCGCCTTCTATAAGGACTCGGATATTCTGATTTTGGACGAGCCTACGGCATCTCTCGACGCCATTGCGGAGAAGGAAGTGTTCGACCGCTTCACCGAGCTGTCCGAGGACAAGCTTACGGTGTTCGTCTCTCACCGACTTTCCAGCGCCGTCGGAGCAAGCAAGATAGTCGTTCTCGAGCAGGGAAGGATAGTCGAGACGGGCAACCACGAGCAGCTGATGGCTCTGGGCGGCAGATATCACGAGCTGTTCACAACCCAGGCGAGCCGCTACATCGACGGTGGAGAGTCGGAGCCGAACCGCGAGCCGACCCACCGAACCGAGCCCACTCCTCTTTATTGACCCACTCCGCACCGCGCGTCACTCGACTGCGCACTCACCGCAATTCCGAGCATAGCTTACAACCGCGCACTCACTCCGACCCACTCCGCAACCAAGCCTCCCAAGCGGAGCTTCGCAGATACCGTTGTGCGCAGCCTCAATAAAAAACATAAATACAAAACACCCCTTAATACAGCCCGAAAGCAAAGCCTTCGGATATCTCTGTATTAAGGGGTATTTTTATTGCACCTATTGAAATTATAAAAGGTATTTATCTTAGTTTTTTTACTTTATTTTACCTATGCTAAAATTTAAATTTATCTATTTAAGTTTACTTTACGCCGCGCAAAGTCGGTTTCTTTCTATATAGGGAATGAATACCGAATTTGCCGAGCCCTTATACTCCTCGAAGTAATGAGCGCCGATAAGGGAGTAGTAAATACTGTCGGCAAGCTTCTTTATGACCCCGTCCTCAAAGGGAGAATTAAGACCGGCTTCCCGAAGCTGCTCCTCAAAGTCCGTGTATCCCTCGCGACGTAGAACCTCTTTATACATCTCGTAGCCCTCTCCCTCGCGGTTCATTTCCGCGAAGAATATTTCAAGAGAGGCGGCAAGGGAGGTGCAGTAGGACTGAACGTACAGCGGTTCTACGAATATATGAGGTATCATAACGGTAGAGAAATCGCAAAATACCTTGTCGTTAAGGTTCATTTCTCTTGCCGCCTCTGCAACGGCAACGTCTATTGCCTTTTCCGAAATTTCGTCATAGGGCAAGCTGTATACAATATGCTCGAATTTCGCATAGAAGCCCTGAAGGATAAACACCGAAAGAATATCCTCCATCTGCCCGTAATAGAGCTTCTTGTAGTCCTGCCAGCTCAGCGCCTCTTCAAGGTTGAGAAGCACCATAAGCTCAAGCCCCTGAGAGGACACCTCCATTAAGTCAATGGACGCGCCCGTGCTGCCGTTGAGGTAATAGTCGTAGTAGTGACCGAACTCGTGAGCCACAGTCATATAATCGTCCGAGTAGCCCGAGGCTGTGACGAACATATAAGGCGAAAGGTAGGAGTCAAGATAGGTTGTAAAAGCTCCCTCGTATCTTACGCTTGAAGGAGCATCAACGTCGAAAAGGCCGTAGGTAAGCATATAGTTGTATACCTCGAGCAGCTCTCCGTCAAGCTCGCCCAAAACGCCCGAGAGCGTATTAAGCACCGTAGCCGAATTCACAGAATTACCGTTTCCCGTATTTCTCGAGAATACACGGGTATAGAGAGTACTGTAAATAGGAGTAATATACTCCGCAATATCAAGGAGCATCTCCTCGGTATCCGGGACGCTGTAATCGTGACCGAGAACCTCGTAGGCATACTCCACGTAGCTTGCGTACCCCATAGCCTCGGCAATCCTTCCGCGCACCTCGACAAGCTTTATAAAGATATCGGTAAGAAGCCTCTCCGACGCCTTCCTGTATTCGGAATTGCAGTAGGCAACAGCACTAAGATATGCAGAAGAGCCTTCGTTATATTTTTCCTTAAGGGAGGAAACGATATTATCGTAGGTATCGGTGACACCGTCGTAACTTATCTTTACCGTCGCGGTTGATACGGAGGTGTACTGAGCCTCAAGGGCAGCCTCCTTTTCAAAAAGCTCTACAAGCTCGTCGGTATATTTTCCGCCGCCCGCATATTTTTCAATAAGCCCCTCGCCAAAGTAATCGCTCTCAAACCTTTCAGCGTGAGGCGAGAGCGCCGCCGCAACCATAAGGTCCTCGAGAAGCTTTGCAACAGAGGGCATCTGTTCCTCAAGATATGAAAATTCAACCGAGTATTTTGGGTCGTTTGAATTCTCGTAAGTCTTAATCATAGAGTAGGTATGCATCGTGCGAAGCTCGGCGTAAAGCGGCTCTATGGCGCGGATTTTTTCTATCTGCTCCTCGAAGGATAGCTCGTTATTCTCAACAGCCTCAACGGCAGAGCCGATAACGCCGCACAAATTCTCAACGTCAGGGCGTGAATATACGATATCGTCAAAGTGTACCGAGTCGCGCACCTCGCCGTCTCCGTCCGGTAGCTTTATCTCGGGCGATGTGCCGTCGGAGGTCTGCCCGTCTCCGTCCTCTTCGCTCGGAGCTGCGCTGCAGGCGCTTATCAGAGCCAAAAGCATAAATAGGCATAAAGCGAAGGTTAATCTGAAAAATATCCTAGGCATACGCATCTCCCCTCGTAAGACTTTTATTTAATTATATTGTATCCCCAAAGTCCCAAAATCTTCAATAATAAAGGATAAATTATTTGAAAAGATTTTGTAAATTAAAAAAGAAGAAATTTAAAAGTAAAGGTCGGGAAAGCCGGGGAAAGGGAGCAGGGAGCAAAAGCAAGCGCAAGCGTTCATAGAAAATTAACAATTATATATTAACAAGACCTTGAAAAATACACTAAAATAGTATACAATATACAAGGTAAAAATAAAACGCAGAAAATCAGGCGAAAGGAAAAGAAAAAAGTGCCAAGATTTGTATATGCAGACAACGCGGCTACAACCCCCGTCAGCCGCGAGGTTATAGAAGAAATGATGCCTATATTCAGCGAAAGCTACGGCAACCCCTCCAGCCTCCATTCCAAAGGAAGGGAAGCCAAGGACATTCTCGATTCCGCAAGGGAGAGAGTTGCAGCTTGCCTTGGAGCCGACCCCTCGGAGATTTATTTCACCTCCGGCGGTACAGAATCCGACAACTGGGCTATCCGCGGCGCAGCAATGCGTATGAAGGCGAAGGGCAGAACACATATCGTCACCTCCAAAATCGAGCATCATGCAGTGCTTCATACCTGCGAGGCTTTGGAGAAGGAGGGCTTTACCGTAACCTACGTCGGAGTTGACTGTGACGGTGTGGTTGACCTTAACGAGCTTAAAGAGGCTGTAAGCGATAAAACGGGACTTGTATGCGTAATGTATGCAAACAACGAGGTCGGTACAATCCAGCCCATAAAGGAGATTTGCGACATAGCTCACTCCGTCGGTGCTTGGATGTTTACCGATGCCGTACAGGCTGTCGGCAACGTTGAAATAGACCTTCGCACCCTCCCCGTTGATATGCTCTCTCTTTCGGGTCACAAGCTCCACGCCCCCAAGGGCATCGGTGCCTTGTTTATCCGCCGAGGTGTAGCTATCGCCAACCTTATAGAGGGCGGAGGACAGGAGAAGCGCCGTCGCGGAGGTACGGAGAATTTGCCCTATATCGTAGGACTTGCCAAAGCCCTTGAAATTGCGACGGAAAAGATAAAAGACCTACCCCGTGTTGAGAAAATGCGCGACAGACTCATAGAAGAGCTTACCAAAATCCCCTATTCAAAGCTCAACGGACACAGAACGTGCCGCCTTGCAGGTAATGCGAATATCGGCTTTGAATTTATAGAGGGCGAGAGTATGCTTCTGTGGC
>JAFUPM010000028.1 GCA_017481225.1 Clostridia bacterium | reverse complement strand
CCTGCAACGGGAGCCTTAATCGGAACGCCTGCATCCATAAGAGCGAGAGTAGAGCCGCAAACGGAGCCCTGAGAGGTAGAGCCGTTGGAGCTTACAACCTCGGAAACAAGGCGGATAGCGTAGGGGAACTCCTCCTCGGAGGGAAGAACGGGAACGAGAGAACGCTCTGCGAGCGCGCCGTGACCGATCTCACGTCTGCCGGGAGAACGGAGAGCCTTCGCTTCACCTGTGGAGTAACCGGGCATATTGTAGTGGTGCATATATCTCTTGGTGGTCTCGTCATCGAGTCCCTCAAGCTTCTGTGCATCGGAAAGAGTACCGAGGGTAGCTATGGTAAGAACCTGAGTCTGTCCTCTGGTGAAAAGACCCGAGCCGTGTACTCTGGGAATTACGCCAACCTCAGATGCGAGGGGACGGATTTCGTCCATACGTCTGCCGTCAACTCTCTTCTTGTCAACAAGGAGCCAGCGACGGACAATCTTCTTCTGTATCTTGTAGATAAGCTCGGGGAGAACTACCTTGATATCCTCGTACTTCTCCTCGAAGGTTGCAACGATATCGTCCATAATGGGCTGCATCTTTGCATCTCTTACGTTCTTATCGTCGGTGTCAAGAGCCTCCATAACGCGCTCCTCGCAGTAAGCGAAGATTTCGTCGAACATATCGTGGTCAAGCTCGCCCGATGCATACTCGAACTTAGGCTTGCCGATTTCCGCAACAATCTCGTTAATGAACTTAACGACGCCGCGGCACTCCTCGTGAGCCTTCATAATAGCCTCGAACATAACCTCGTCGGATACTTCGTTAGCGCCTGCTTCAATCATTACTACCTTGCCCTCGGATGCGGCAACGGTAAGCTCGAGGTCGGAAACCTTTCTCTGCTCTGCGGTGGGGTTAACAACAATCTCGCCGTCAACAAGTCCCATAAATACGCCTGCGATAGGTCCGTTCCAGGGAATATCGGAGATAGAAAGGGCAATAGATGCGCCAATCATAGCGGTAATCTCGGGGGAGCAGTCGGGGTCTACGGACATAATGGTGAGAAGAAGGGAGATATCGTTACGAAGGTCCTTGGGGAACAGAGGTCTTACGGGACGGTCAATAACTCTGCCTGCGAGAACTGCCTTCTCGGAGGGCTTACCCTCGCGCTTAAGGAAGCCGCCGGGAATCTTTCCTACTGCATAGAGCTTCTCATCGTAGTCAACGGAAAGAGGAAGGAAGTCAATTCCCTCTCTGGGAGCTGCAGATGCGGTTGCGGTTGCGAGAACTGTGGTCTCGCCGTACTGAACGAGAGCTGCGCCGTTTGCAAGGCCTGCAATCTTACCTGTCTTAACAACGAGGGGTCTGCCTGCAAGCTCGTACTTGTACTCTCTGTAGTTATCAAATGTCTTGAAGTTTTCTACCATTTTTATTTCTCCTTTTCTTTTTTCGTGAGGAGTGATCATAGCACTTAAATATCCACTCAAAGCTCGCGGGGAGGGGTGCCCGACACCTGCTTTGGGCGCATATTTAACTGCTATATCCACGCCTCTTTTCGTGAGCATCTCTCACCCGTGAGAGCGTCACAGCTTTTTGATTTCTACTTACTGTTGTGTGCTGATTATGCTAAACAAGCGGGAACGATAGTACCGTTCCCGCTTATATTTGACCTCTTACTTTCTGAGGCCGAGTCTCTTGATAACAGATCTGTATCTCTCGATATCCTTCTTTGCAAGGTATGCGAGGAGCTGCTTTCTGTGACCAACCATCTTTGCAAGACCTCTCTGAGAGTGGAAGTCCTTGGGGTTCTTCTTCATGTGCTCGGTGAGCTCGTTGATTCTGGTAGTAAGAATAGCTACCTGAACCTCGGGAGAACCGGTGTCTCTCTCGTTGATCTTGTACTCTTCAATAAGAGCAGTCTTTGTTTCCTTTGCGATCATTTTTCTTCACCTTTCTAAAGTTTATTTACGTCCTGAAACCCAGTGAAATGCGGGTGAAAAGCGCGAGCCACGCAACGGATAAAACCGAAACGGAGCAGGGCCATACATTGCACCGCGTAACAGGCCGAGGGTTATTATAACACAAAAATTGCGATTTGTAAAGGGTTTTTTGAAAAAAGTTTAAATATTATATTGCAGTAGAATAATTATTCTCACTCAAGGGAGGGAAATTACAGCGTATACATTACGCTTATCACAGAGTGCGGCGGTATAAGCTCCGGAATAGGGCAGGCACCGTCCTCTCTACCGTTACCTGTCATAAGGGCAACAAACGGCTCGCCGTTTGCGGAAAGCTCAAGGGGAACGGACTCTCCCGTGGGGTTGACGATAAGTACCTCTCCGCGGCTGTCTGACCCGGCGGCGAGAACATAGATGCCGCCGTCGTCAGATCTCGCCTCTACCCTGTCGCCAAGGGCGTAAAGTCTGCCAAAGGCGGTGAAGCCGTAGTATGCGGGATAAGGCTTAGCTGTCATGGGGTTGAAAAAGCTGCCGTACTTGCTTATGCCAAGCCTTGCATCGTAAAACTCTGCATTATCGACGGGTGAATTTTGAAAGACTATAAGCGCTGCGGTATTCAGCGCAGCATGCTCAAAGGTACCGCGCTTATCAACGGCAAGATTCCACTCGTTGCAGGAGGTTTCCGTGTCATAAAAGCCGTATTTATCGAGAATTCTGCGCGCATCGTGGGCGCGACCCTCCACCTCGCTTATATCGTGCTCGTACATATGCCAGGACAAGAAGTCAAGGGGCGCGGAATGCTCCTTTACGTAGGTCAAAAAGCCCTCGCAGAAATTGTACCAGCCGAGGTATTTCTGCTGATATGCGCCGCCCTCGTAATTCATCCAGTATTCGCTTCCCGCTCTGAAGCCCATTGAGCCGTATCCGCCTATTTTGAGGTGGGGGAAGCAGGCTTTAAGATGCTTTGCTGAAACGGTATAAAATTCATAGAACTCCTCGGGTGTGCCAAGCCACATTTTAATGTTGTCGGGCTCGTTCCATATTTCCCAATATGTAATCTTATAGTTGAAGCCGTCAGCCCAGCCCTCGGTGTAGTGACGGATAATATGCTCGCAAATTCTCGCCCACTTTTCAAAGTCCTCGGGCGGGTAGATACGGTAGGCTTTGATGTTCTGATAAGGCTCGATAGTAACGCCAAGGCGGAAATATGGCTCCACACCTGCCTGAATGAGGGCGGTTATGAGGGGGTCTGTGAAGGCGAAATCGTAGGATGCGGGGTCACTCTCGTCCGCGGAGAAATCGCGAAAAATGTTAGGTACGTCAACAAATCTAAAGTCGCCGTAAAACCCCTGCACGTCGTGAAGTCGGGAATAGGGAATGTGGGCATCGGTAAGATATTTGAACGTGTCGAATTTCATACCGACAAAAGGCGGTTGCCCTACCCCGTGGACAGGCTTAATTTTCTCCTGCCTTTTGCTGAAGTCTACGTTTATTTTTGCCATACGTATTTTTCCTTTCAACATTAACACGTGAAATTCACGGCGCGCCCCTGTATTCGGGTGGGTCAATGCCGCGCTACGGGAACATTATACCATGTTGCGGTTGAAATTTGTATAGGTATATCACCGAAAAATTTTCGAATACCACAGGCGTACGCAAGGATTATAATTATTTGCCTATTGTTTCCTTTTCGCTCTCCGAGCCATCGGGTGACGGGGGAACCATTTCGCTGAATTTTATCGCCTTCGGCATATTCCACTTGAAGCGTGTGGCGCACATTCTGATAACGAATACAACGCCAAGGCAAATAAGAGTGGAGAAAACATCGCTTCCCTCGACTCCGACGAAAACGTATCTTTCAAATACGTAGTAAAACGCCGAACCCACCATCACGGCAACGGCATACACGCGCTTTCGGAGAATGAAGGGAACGTCACGCAGCATAATGTCACGCAGAAGACCTCCGCCAACGGATGTGACGGTGCCTGCGAATATGGCAACCAGGGGGCCGTGTGAAATAAACATAGCAGTTCCTGCCGCCGAAAAGACGCCGATACCAAGGGCGTCAAGAACGTTGTTAATCTTATTTACGGTCTCCTCCTCGGCGACGTACTCGTGCTTGAATATTGCTGCCGCAAGGAAAATTACAAGGGAGGAAGCAACGCAGATAGCGATTTCAAGATGCATTGAGAAAAATACCGGGAATCCGTCACCGAGTATAATATCTCTCGTAAGTCCTCCGCCAAAGCAGGTAACGACGGAAAGTATTACGACTCCGAAAAGGTCGGTCTCCTTATCAATAGCGACCATAGCGCCTGCGGCGGCAAAGGAAATAACACCGACAATTTCAATAATAAAAAGAAGTGTTTCCAAGTGTCAAAGCCTTTCTTACATTTTTTTAAGATAGCTTAGTGAGAAGCCCTTTGAGGGCGTCTATTTTGTTATCTTAAAGATAGCTACTAAAGGCGCTGCCGTTTAAGATAACTTAGGAAGAAGTCTATTTTGGGAGCTTGCAGCTTTATGAGAGCTTTGAGAGAAGCCCAGCAAGAGCGTTTGCGCGGTGGCTTACTGCGTTCTTTTCCTCGGGAGTCATCTCTGCGACGGTGCGCTCCTCTCCGTCCAAAACGAACAGCGGGTCATAGCCAAAACCGCCCGTACCACGGGGGGCGTGTATAATTTTTCCGTACATATAGCCCTCGAAGGTGACCTCTTTTCCGTCGGGATAAACAAGGGCTATGGCGGCGGTATAATGAGCCGACCTGTCGGTGGCGCCTCGAAGCTTCTCAAGAAGAAGCTCGTTATTTTTCTCGTCATTGCCGTGTTCACCCGCAAAGCGCGCGCTGAAGATGCCGGGCGCGCCGCCAAGCGCATCTACGCATATTCCGCTATCGTCAGCAAGGGCGCACTCCCCCGATATCTCGGATATTTCCCTCGCCTTCTTCAAGGCGTTCTCCATAAAGGTCGTGCCGTCCTCGACGGTCTCGTGGTCAATGCCCGCTTCCCTAAGAGAGAGTATCTCGTCAAACTTATCCGACAGTATCTTCTTTATCTCCCCGATTTTATGGGAATTGTTAGATGCGATAATCAGCTTCATTTTGTCACCTTTTTTCGTATATAGCACACCCCGTGATGCCTAATTTCTCAACACGGGGTATGGCTTTTCGATATTTTCCGTAATTTTTCAATCAGAAGAGACCTGATATTTTTCCGTTCTCGTCAACGTCTATGCGCTCCGCTGCAGGAACCTTGGGAAGCCCGGGCATAGTCATAATATCTCCCGTAAGGACCACTACAAAGCCCGCGCCTGCAGAAACCTTGACGTTCTTTACGGTTACGGTGAAGCCCTCGGGCGCACCGAGCTTTGTCGGGTCGTCGGAGAAGGAATACTGCGTTTTCGCGATGCAGATTGGCATATTGTCACAGCCGATAGCTCTGAGGGCTGCAATCTGCTTTCTCGCAACGGGGAGGAAGCTTACGCCGTCGCCGCCGTAAATTTTCTTCGTTACAGCCTCAATTTTTTCCTCAATAGTGGACTCAAGGTCGTAAGAGAAGGTGAAATCTCCCTTCTCCTCCTCGCAAAGTCTGACAACCTCGCGAGCCAGAGCCTCGCCGCCCTTGCCGCCCTCTGCCCAAACGGTAGAAAGGACAACGTTGACACCAAGCGCCTTACATTTATCTATAATGAAGTTAATTTCAGCATCGGTGTCTGTGGGGAAACGGTTTATTGCAACCACGGAGGGAAGCTTATATACGTTCTTTATATTCGATACGTGGCGCAAAAGGTTCGGAACTCCCCGCTCAAGAGCCTCGAGGTTTTCTTCTCCCAGCTCACCTTTAGCAAGTCCGCCGTGCATTTTCAGCGCCCTTACGGTTGCAACGATGACGACTGCGGAGGGTGTCAGACCTGCCATGCGGCACTTGATGTCGAGGAATTTCTCTGCTCCGAGGTCGGCGCCGAAGCCTGCCTCGGTGATGGCATAATCTGCCATTTTCATAGCCGTTTTGGTGGCTATTACGGAATTGCAGCCGTGGGCAATATTTGCAAAGGGACCGCCGTGAACGAAGGCAGCAGTTCCCTCAAGTGTCTGGACAAGATTAGGCTTCAGCGCGTCCTTAAGCAGCGCGGTCATAGCGCCCTCAGCCTTAAGGTCACCTGCCGTGACGGGCTTTTCGTCATAGGTGTAGCCGACGATTATCCGCGCAAGACGCGCCTTCAGGTCGGTAATGGAGCTTGCAAGGCACAACACAGCCATAATCTCCGAGGCTACCGTAATATCGTAGCCGTCCTCGCGGGGCACTCCGTTAACTCTGCCGCCGAGACCGTCGGTTACAAAGCGAAGCGGACGGTCATTCATATCGACGCAACGCTTCCAGGTAATCCTGCGAGGGTCGATATTCAGAGAGTTACCCTGATAAATGTGGTTATCAAGCATAGCGGCGAGGAGATTGTTTGCCGCGCCTATGGCGTGGAAGTCGCCCGTGAAGTGAAGGTTAATATCCTCCATAGGAATAACCTGGGCGTATCCGCCGCCTGCGGCACCGCCCTTGACGCCGAACACGGGGCCGAGAGAGGGCTCGCGGAGAGCGACGGCAACCTTTTTGCCTATTCTCTTCATACCGTCGGCAAGACCTATGGTTGTGGTGGTTTTACCCTCCCCTGCAGGGGTCGGAGTAATAGCGGTAACGAGTATAAGCTTACCGTCGGGCTTGTCAGATGAGTCGGTGAGAAGCGACAGGTCGAGCTTCGCCTTATTTCTGCCGTACAGCTCAACGTATTTTTCGTCAACTCCTGCTTCTCTTGCTATCTCAAGAATATGCTTCGGCTTCGCCGCCTGTGCTATTTCGATATCAGTCATCATTACTCTGTCCTCCGTCCTCTTTCATTTTCTAAAAGGGGGATTAACCCACAAAATATATATTTTAATTATAAACGTTTCCTACCGTTTTGTCAACTGAATTTAGCTCGCTGAGCGGAAAATATCTTCAATTTCGGGTAGAAAAAACTTTTTTGGAGAAAAATAAAAAAACTCTTGACTTTTACTCTCGCGTGATTTATAATATATTGTACGACTTTGGCAGCCGTAGCCTAAACTGCGCCCAAAGGCGAAAAGGAGGATACCGAGTGAAGTTAGATTTGAGACCCCTCCTCGCGGGAGACAGACTACTTGAGTTCGATTACGAGCTACCTCTCGATATCACGTCCGAAGATGCCGGAAGCTTTCTTTTTGGCGTCGGTTTTCCTTCTCCCATGAAGGTTAGGGGTGAAATTACCAACACCGCCGGATATATGCGCTTGTCCCTTGATGCATCGGTTGATTACCAGGCCGAATGTGCAAGGTGCCTCGCTCCCGTGTCCGGAGAGTTCACGCTTAGCCTTGAGAAAACCGTTGCTCCGAGAGACGTTCTTCTGGATCTTGATGAAGATAAGCTGGACGATTACGCAATAATCGAGGACGGCTTCCTTGACATCGACGAGCAGCTGCTTGAGCAGCTGGAGATGGAATTCCCCTTGAGATTTTTCTGCAAGGAGGATTGCCGCGGTCTGTGTCAGCGATGCGGAAAGAATCTTAATGAAGGCGAGTGCGATTGCAATCACAAGGAGATTGACCCGAGACTCGAGCCACTCAGAAAGATACTTGAGCAAATGAAACAAGAAGAAAATAATAAAAAATAACATATCGAGAATGCGTGGAGCGAAAGCTCATAGCATGCTCACAGGAGGTAAAAGATGGCAGTACCGAAGAGAAAAGTTTCTCATTCAAGAAAGATGAAGAGACGTTCCAGCGTATGGAAGCTCGAAACCCCCACCAATATCGTTAAGTGCCCTCAGTGCGGCGAGCCTATTCTCGCTTACAGAGTTTGCGGCAACTGCGGTTTCTACAAGGGTGAGGAAATCGTTTCCGTTAAGGACGACGCAAAGCAGTAATATCGCGCTTTAAGTAAAGAGCAGCAACTTTCGGTTACTGCTCTTTACTTTTTATTTTTCTCCCCTTCCCTTCACCGAACGTGAACAAAGAGCAGAGCGCGACATCAAAAGCAGTTCAGATGAGGTGGCGAAAGCATATATCCATAAATATAGAAAATGAAGCGAAGGTCTTATTGTGCTTTGTTTGCTGACGAAAATCGTTGATTGCGGAAAATATATAATTTTCTCAATATAAAAATCGCATAAAAAGAAGGGGCAAATCCGTGTTTGCTCCTTCTTTTTCGGGTTTTTGTATGCTATAGTTTACAATTTCGCTTATTACGCCTTAGTTTTCGCGCACTGCTGAAGGAAATTTCTGAAGAATTTCTTCTCAATAGCATCACCCGTGTGGTAAGATTGCTCAGGGTGCCACTGAGTCGCATAGACGTGCCTTTCCTTATCCTCAACAGCCTCGATTACCCCGTCGGTTTTGCATCTTGCAACAACCTTAAGGTTCGGCGCAAGAGTGCCTATTGCCCAGCGGTGATAAGAATTAACGAAGGCACACTCGCTTTCAAAAACGTCATAGACGAAGGAGTCCTTACAAATTTCTATTTCGTGATATTTTTTCTCGTCCTGGTGAGGGTCGTAGTCTATCTTCTTAATATCTCCGCCAAAATAGATATTAAGGTCCTGGTGTCCTCCGCAGATACCGAAAATAGGCTTGCCTTGCTTAACGAATATATCAATAATCTTTGAGTCTAGGGCGTACTCGTCTATTGCTTGGGACGGGTTCATAGGCTCGCCACCGTAGTACTTTGGGTCAATATCCTTTCCGCTGCCCGGAACTATAAGCCCGTCGCACTCACGGCAAATTGCCTCGCAGTCCATACCGGACATAATAGCGACCATCTCAAAGCCCTCTTCTATTGCCATCTGATAGTAATCCGACATAATATAAAATCGGTGGGAAAAAGCATCGGGTGTGGGCATATTCATCTCGCGAAGCAGTGTTGCAATTTTCATTTCGGTTCTCCTTGGTTTTAAAGGATTTATTTTGCCTTTGGCATTGTCTTTATTTTAGCACAGCGCTATACTCTTGTCAATTGGTTTTATTTCTTTTCTTCAAAATCATTTATCTGCTTTCTTTAACAATAATTGCTGGGTATTCTCGCCATGTTAAAAGATACGGTTGGAGCTTCCCGCGACCAAAATAAAAACCGAGTCACGAGGACTCGGGTTGAAAGTATATTTGAGGTTTTTTGTGAAGTTTGGCTCTTAAAAGCTGGGTATTCTCGCTCTGCGAGAAGATACGTTCGCTCGCGCCTTACAAGCGAGCTTGACGTCGCGTAGCGGCGTATGCGGACCAGCGGCACCTTCGGTGCCTTGTCCGAAGTTGGAGCTTCCCTCGACCAAAATAAAAACCGAGTCGCGAGGACTCGGGTTGAAGCTGGGTATTCTCGCTCTGCGAGAAGATACCTGCGCCCTTCGCCTGGAAAGCGAGCTTTCCGATCTTTGGGCGCGGTATGCGGACCAGCGGCACCTTCGGTGCCTTGTCCGAAGTTGGAGCTTCCCTCGACCAAAATAAAAACCGAGTCGCGAGGACTCGGGTTGAAGCTGGGTATT
>JAFUPM010000027.1 GCA_017481225.1 Clostridia bacterium | reverse complement strand
GGCGACGGCCCCGCAGGCAAGGTAATTGCAGTAGGAGACTATTTCGGTAACGTTAAGGGTTATATCCAGAACCCCTCCTGCAATCCCCCGAAGAAGCCCAACGGTAAGCTTGACGTTGGCGCCGCTGTGGGCAACGGAACGATATCCTTTGTAAAGTCAGTTGGCGCAAACGAGCCCCAGGTTGGAACCATAGAGCTTGTAAGCGGAGAAATAGCCGAGGACATTGCCACGTATTTTGCTAAGAGTGAGCAGGTTCCTACGGTTTTATCCCTCGGCGTGCTTGTAGACGTTGATTACAGCTGTCTTGCCGCAGGCGGTGTTCTTATACAGCTTATGCCTTTCCCCGACGATGAAACTATTGACCTTATTGAGCGCAACGCTGCTGAGCTTGTTAATATCTCGCGCTACTTTGAGAAAGGGCTGTCCAACGAGGAGATAGCCGAAATCGCCCTCCGCGATATACCTTACGATATATTCGATACCCTTGAGGTTGGATATAAATGCGATTGCAGCAGAAAGCGTATGGAGGAGAAGGTTAAGAGCCTTGGCAAAAAAGAAATTCTCAATATGCTTGACGAGCAGGTCGCGGAAGGCAAGCCTCGTGAGCTTACTGCCGTTTGCCGTTTCTGCAATACGGAATATACCTTCACTGAAAAGCAGCTCTTAGGCTGATTTTAGCGTTGTTTTCATTTAACTTCGGTAAGTTCCGCCTTAATATTAATCAAAAAAGTCTTTTAGGCATAAACTGTCTCAAAGACTTTTTTTCTTTTGGAGGGTAGAATGGATATAACCGCACAAAAAACATTTCTGTCAGAGGATAACGTTAAGCTCCACCTGTCTCATCTTTCCGAGCTTAGGCTTCGGTATTCGATTTTTAAGAAAAGCGCACCGACACTAGTGGGTAAAACTCTGCGCCAAGTTATGAATATGCATAGTAGCGACGGCTTGAAAAATGAAATTCTGCCGCTTATTAACTCTATAAAATCTCACGAATTGTACTTTTCCTCCTTTTCTTCAGAGCCTCGGAACTGTAAAGAAATCAAGAGCTATTATTCCTCCGATGCAGCCTTTCTGTATGAGCTGTACAGAGCAGCGAGAGAATATAGCTACGGCTTTTTATACGTCGGTATAGACAGAGGCGGAAAGCCCGAGTTAGCCTTCGGTGACGGAAGCGCCTTACCGAAGCTGTACTCTCCGCCTTACCTTGCCTTAGACCTTTACGAGCACGTGTATTTCCTTGATTATGCCTACTCGAAAGAAAAATTTCTTCGCGCTATGCTCTCCCACTTAGATATCTCAAAGCTCTTTTCGGGTGAAAATGCAAATACATATCTTGACACAGAGCTCTAAAAAGTGTATAATACTTTGTGATATTTATTTTGCGAAAGGCAGGATGTTTAAATGGGAATTTTAAGAGGTAACGCTGTAATCGGACAGTCGGGCGGACCTACCGCGGCAATAAATGCTACACTCTCAGGTGTTATAAAGGGCGCGTTTGAGGCGCGCGACGTCATTGGTACCGTCTACGGTATGCGCAACGGAATTGAGGGCTTTTTGGCAGAGAATCTTATAAATCTCACCGAGCGCTTTGCTAACGGGGACGACCTCCGTATACTCGAGCAAACTCCCGCCGCCGCTCTCGGCTCCTGCAGGAAGAAGATGAAGTCTCCCGACGTTGAGCCCGAGACCTACGAGCGCCTTATCGAGATTTTCAAAAAATACGATATAAGATATTTCTTCTACATAGGCGGTAACGATTCTATGGATACCGTTTCGAAGCTCTCGCAGTTCGCTGCAAATCACGATTATGAGATGCGTGTTATCGGAGTTCCGAAAACTATCGACAATGACCTTATGGTTACCGACCATACCCCCGGCTTTGGCTCTGCTGCAAAGTACGTAGCCACCACGGTGAAGGAGGTTATTCGCGATACCTCCGTTTATACACTTAAGGCTGTCACTATTATTGAGATAATGGGCAGAGACGCAGGCTGGCTTACCACCGCGGCGGCACTTCCCGTAATATCGGGCGGCAAGGGCCCCGACCTTATTTACCTTCCCGAATGTACCTTCGACCCCGAGAAGTTCATATCGGATATTGTAGAGCTTCAGAAGGATCACCCCGCTATAGTTGTAGCTATCTCCGAGGGCATAAGATTTGCCGACGGCAGATACGTAGGCGAGGGTATGTCCGCGCGTAAGGTTGATGCCTTCGGCCACGTTGCGCTCTCAGGCGCAGGCAAGGTTCTTGAGGAGCTTGTCAAGGAGAAAATCGGCTGCAAGGCTCGCTCAATAGAGCTTAATTTGCCTCAGCGCGCCGCAGCTCATCTTGCCTCTCTTACGGATATCACCGAGTCGGTTGGCGTCGGCAGACACGCAGTAGAGTGCGCTATCGACGGTGAAAGCGGTGTTATGATGACCATTGACCGCGTCTCCGATAACCCCTATAAGGTAAGCTTTGGCTCCTCCGATATCTCGGGTATAGCCAACGGAGTCAAGGGCGTTCCCGCGGAGTATATTAACGCGGAATGTAACGGTATAACCGAGGCTGGAATAAATTACCTCCGTCCCCTTATCATAGGCGAGCTTGACACAGTCTACGAGGAAGGAATGCCGAAGCATATTGTGCTTTAATTTCAAGCGAACGCGTGTCTTTGTTGGAAGTAAAGACAAAATTATATGAAATTAATAGGTTTTACGACATTTTTTTAGACAACCCACTTGATTTTTGCCGCTAAGTATGGTAAAATATCATTGTAAAATTTAATAGCTTAACAAGAGTGGCGGAGGGACTGGCCCTGTGAAGCCCGGCAACCTGTATTCGTATAAGGTGCTAATTCCCGATAGATGAGTATAAAGGCGTTCGGGATAGCAGTGCGAGACCGAACGCCTTTCCTTTGCCAAAATAACTTGTATAAGCTTGTGAAAAAAGAGAGGATTACAAAATGAACAGAATGTTATTCACTTCCGAATCCGTAACCGAAGGACATCCCGATAAAATTTGCGATAAAATATCCGATGCCATTCTCGACGAGATTCTTTCCCAAGACCCTATGGGCAGAGTTGCCTGCGAAACCTTTGCTACCACGGGTATTGTAACCGTAATGGGTGAGATTACCACCACGGCAAAGTTCGACGTACAGAAGATAGTCCGCGATACCGTAGCGGAAATTGGCTACGATAGGGCGAAATACGGCTTTGATGCCACGACCTGCGCCGTCATAAGCTCTATACACGAGCAGAGCGCAGATATCGCTCTTGGCGGTGATAAGTGCCTTGAGGCGAAGGAGGGCGACCTTCAGGACGAGCTTGACACAGGCGCAGGCGACCAGGGCCTTATGTTCGGCTATGCCTGCGACGAGACTCCCGAGCTTATGCCTCTTCCCATATCCCTCGCCCACAAGCTTGCAAAACGCCTCACAGAGGTCAGAAAGTCGGGCAAGCTCTCCTACCTCCGCCCCGATGGCAAAACGCAGGTAACCGTAGAATACGTTGACGGCAAGCCCAGCCGTATCGACACCATCGTTATCTCGTCTCAGCACAGCCCCGAAATTGACGGCGCCACTATCCGCAAGGACGTTATAGAGCAGGTTATCCTCCCCGTCGTGCCCAAGGAGCTTATGGACGGTAAAATCAATATATACGTCAACCCCACGGGCAGATTTGTTATCGGCGGCCCCCAGGGCGACACAGGCCTTACAGGCAGAAAAATCATAGTAGACACCTATGGCGGTTATTCCCGTCACGGCGGCGGCGCCTTCTCGGGCAAGGACCCCACCAAGGTTGACAGATCGGCATCCTATGCCGCAAGATACGTCGCAAAGAACATAGTCAAGGCAGGCCTCGCCTCCAAGTGTGAGGTACAGATTGCCTATGCTATCGGTATAGCAAAGCCCGTCTCGGTTATGATTGACACCTTCGGCACTGCAACCGTTTCAGAGGACAAGATTATAGACGCGGTCAACAAGCTCGTTGACCTTCGCCCCGCCGCTATTATCAAGAAATTCGACCTTAGAAAGCCTATTTACAAAGCCCTCTCCGCCTACGGCCATATGGGCAGAGAAGAGCTCGGCGTAAAATGGGAAATATGCGATATTGCTGACGAGCTCGCCTCTCTGTGCAAATAATTTCTACTTATAGCAAGGGCAAAACTGCCCGCTAATAAATCCCCAAAATGATAATTATTTATCTTACGCTTACTTTACGAAAAGAACTCCTGCCATCTGTCGGGAGTTCTTTTTCTTTTGCGGCATAAAGCGCAGAGCTATACACATCGAAGCCGGAAGAGAGGGCAGAGATATCGGAGATTATGCTCTCGAGGCAGCTCTCACTCACGAGTGTGGCCACGGTATAAAAAAATATGCTCCCCGACAGTTCGAGGAGCTGAAAAAGTTTATAAAGAAGAATTTCTACACCGAGGGAAGCTGGGATGCGGCAGTCAGAAGAAGGCAGTCGCAGTATGAGGGAAGGCTTAAATCCGAGTTCTCCTGGGAGAAGGCAGAGGAGGAGGTTGTATGTAACTCCCTCGGTAAGCTGCTGTCAAATCAAAGGGTAATGAACAAGCTCGCCGCGGAGCATAGGAATATATTTGCCCGTGTGTGGAAGGCTGTGACGGACTTTTTCGAGAAGCTTGTTTCCCGAATCCGCCGCGTCGGTGAATACTCATCGAGGACCCCGGAGCAGAGAATAGTCGAGCAGGGTGCCGCGAAGCTGCAGAGAGCGCTTGAAAACAAATTCGTTACGGCTCTGCGCGAGGCAAACACCGCCGCTAAGGCTGTCTCCGACGTCAAGGCTGCGGAGAAAGCGAAAGCAGACGTTGTAACCGCAGATGGTTCTAACAGCGCAAAAACAGGCGAAAATCCGGCTGTAACGAACACAAACGGGGATAATATGAGCGTTAGCGAGGAGAAGAGGGATTATTCTTTTGCCGGTGAAAAAGCAAAAAATGCCAATATTACAAGGCTTGATATTGCCAAGCGAATGATAGCCGACGGAGTTGGTTCTGAAACTGTACGAAAAAATACAGGCTGGTTTAAAGGGTATGACGGCAAGTGGAGGTTTGAAATAAATGATAATGATTTTGAGCTCGCGCTTAACGGAAAATACTCCAGAGATGCTAATGTGCGCCGCTATGCAGAACTTGTAGAAAAGGTGTATTTCACTGTAACCGCAACAGAAGCAGAATCGAGAGAACTTGACGAACTCGATAAAATGCTTGAAGGCAAATCAATTACTCCAAACAAGCTCGGAGATTTAATTTGGCACCCTGCGCTTTTCGAGGCATATCCGCAGTTAGCAGATGTTGAGGTTTATTTCCATAGCGGAGATGCGGCGACTGCCTCATATCACCCCGGTTTTAAGGAAATATCTTTACCTCAAAGAATGAGACCAGATATAAAACAGTTAAAGAAAACCTTAATGCACGAAATTCAGCACGCAATACAAGATATAGAAGGCTTCGCAGGCGGAAGTAACGTTGAGATGTTCAATAATACAGAGAACAGAACGGCAATGGAGCAGTATAGAGCTACTGCCGGAGAGATTGAGGCGCGGGATACTGCGGACAGAATAAGCCTCACGGAAGAAGAGAGAAAAAACACCCGCCCTGATATAGATCGGGAGGATGTTGTGTTTGTGCGTGCTGATGAGGTTGAATTCTTTGCAAAAGACGAATACGACCCCGAAACCGCTGGAATAAGAGAGCAATTACTACATTCACAGGATGTCTTGAATAAAATGCCGATTGTTTTTTATTCTACTGTGCCGACAAATATAGGTTCAGACAAATACGAAGCTGGGAATTATGCAATAGATGAACTAAAAAAATACGGATTTCAGGCTGATAGACAAAATTTCGGAAAGATTTATTTTGAGGAAAGTGACATTCGCGGTGCTATGAATTATCTCGATACTGATGAGGAGAAAGTATCAATTATTGCGATTTACAGAGTTTTGAAAAGAGGAATTCAAATAGGTGAACACGGCAATCATAAACTGCGTGGTAAGCACACAGTGACTTTTGCTGCACCGGTAGAATTGAATGGAATACGAGGCAATATGGCAGTGGTTGTAAATATGAGAAACAATCACTATAAAGTACATCGTATACTGATGCCGGATGGATCCATATTTAAATTTTCCGAAAACAAAAAAGATACAAAACGAGAATCGCAAAAGGGAGTGCCCAACGGGTCTCTTGCTAATGCCACAAGCTTTGTATCTAGTTCTATTATACCCGATTCAGCGGAAAAAAGCAATAGTTTTGCTGAAAAAATTTTGAAAAATTCTTCCGAGAAGAGCCTTTCCCTCGCGGACAAGCTCGACAGAGAGGCTCTGGCTGAGGCGTTCTACGGGCTGGCTAGTACCGACGAGGAGCGCGAGGCAATGAGGCAGTACAGAGCTGAGATCGAGGATATTGACGATAAGCTCTCCGAGAGGGCGAGGCTGCTCCGTCGATATGACGAGATTGGGGACAAGCGCACCTTCGCCGGTGAGCGCGAGAGGCTCAGAGAGCAGATAGACCGTATTACCGACGACGTAACCCGTAAGGACAGAAAGCTCCTTGAGATTTCCGCGGCAAAGCCATTCCGTGATATGGTGGAGAGATACGAGAAGAATATCGGCAACCGCAGGAATACAGCCGGGACTGTGACTATGAGCCGCGGAGAGTACGAAAAAAACAGAGCTAAATTTACGCATTCAAGATTCTACTCAAAAGCTGATGCCAGAGAGGCATTGAGAAACATTCCGGAGACCAAGACAATCAGAGAAAAAACAAGGGCTCAACTGGTGGACGAGCTATGGATAGGATTAAATGCCGCAGACGGTGAGCTGGAACGAACGGATTTTATCGTAATGATGAAGGATAAAATTCGTGATGCGATACTGGATGAGGCTGTAGCGGATAATCCCGAATACGAAAGACAAAGGGAAATACTCGAAAAAATCAAGCCGTACATTTCGCACCTTACGTTCGAGAAGGGTGTATATAATGCAATTACCTATAAGCTCGGAAAAGAAAAAGCCAGGTCATATTTTGGCAGATGGAGTAACAAGCATAAAGGAGAAAGCGGAATAGACTCTGACCGATTTGTCGAGGAAATAATAAGATACGTTCCTGAATTTATGCGTTTGAGAACGATGGATACTGCAGATGCATTGATCGAGCTTGATGCAATTTACACAGAGGCTATCGAAGAAGAAAGATACATATCAGCTATTGATGATACTTCGAGCCGGGAAATAACGGAGCTGAATTCAAAAATTGTTGATGAATTGCTTTCGGCATACCGTGAGCTTGGCCTGGAATCTCCATACGTTAAAGAGCTGAAAGAAGGTAGGAAAGCCAAAAGGCAGCTCGATAATGCGCGTAAGCACGCTGAAAATATGGAAGAAATATACGAAGCCCGCAAGGAGAGATTCAAGGAAAAGTATAACGGTATGGTAGACTACTTTAAGGCTACCCTGGCGCTAGACAGAGTTGCGCGAAGCATCAGAGACGCGAAGCTCGGTACCTTTGAGAACGCGACGGAGGTCAGAGGCGACAGAGTGTCGGGCCTGCTCCGTGAGCTTGCGAGGTTCGAGTATCGGCAGACCTTCTCTCCGAACAAGGTAAGAGCCAAGATTGCAGAGCTACGCGACTGGTACCATACGGGCAACGAGTTCCTTGAATACAAGGACGAGCAGAATCCGGGATACTATCTCCCCGGCATACGTGAGCTGCTTGACGAGCTTGTAGTAGACGAGCAGGGCAACGTAAAAAAAGGCAAACTTACCGCCGAGGAGGCGTGGAACCTCTATGATGTCCTCACTTATTTCAAGCACTTTGTAGAAAACTACAATAAGGTATTCTATCAGGGGAAGTGGGTGGATATAGTTCCGCTTGCCGAAAGCTTTATGGACGATCTGCGCGAGTCGAGGGAAAGCGACGGCGGCAGGCTTGACAGCATTGTCGACTCCCATATATTCAAGTGGTATTTCGATAACTTCAGCGATCCGCTTGCGGTTGTGAGAAGGTACGACAGATATACCGAGAACGGATTTTTCACCCGTATATTCAGAATGCTCGAGGATGCAGTCGTTAAGCGCGACGTTGCAATCTCGGAGAGTTTGGCGGCGTACAACGAGTTTATCGAAGCGCACCCCAATTATGCAAGAGATCTTCAGACTCAAAGCGTTGAGATCTACGGCCACAAGGTACCAAAAGCACAGGCAATAGCTCTGTATATGACTCTGAAGCAGAAGGACTCTCACGCGGGATTTGTCTATAACGGTTTCGAGTATGTTGACTTTAAGGGCAAGCGCGTGGAGGCTTACAGCGTAGCCAAGGGCGCGGCGATAGAATTCAAACGCTCGCTTGTTGCAAGAGAGCTTGCGGAGAACGGTATCGGTAAGGAGGAGGCAGAGGCGAAGGCTCGCGAGCTTGCTACCGAGGGCTTTGACAGCGAGACACTTTCCGCCGAGGAGCTTGAAGGCATCGTCAGCCGCGAGATAGAGAAGATCGAGCGCAGCCTTGACGAGCTTGACCGAGAGATTATAGCTATCGAGGAGGAGGGCTTCAATAGAATATTCCGCGATATGAAGCGGCGTACCGATATGAGACGGCACGGCTTCTCTAACGTTGGCAAGGGCTATTACTTCCCCATAAAGCGCGCAGGAATTGCGAAGATGGCAGAGGCTGTAGCCTACAAGGACGAGCTTGAGAGCGTCAGCAATATATCAGCCAACAAGGACAGAGTCAAGGGCTCAAGACAGGCGCTGGGGCTTATCAGCTTTATGACGGTGTACGAGAGGCACGCCCGGGCAATGTGCACCTACGCCGAGATGCAGGAGTTTGTGGACTTCTTTGACCGCATATACAATACCGACGTGTCGGGCAATAAGAACGCGCCTGTTAACATCATGAAAAGCGCTAACAAGGTGTGGGGTGAGAGAAGGAACGCCAAGGAGGAAATAATCGAGAGCGGAAGCCACGATTATTTCAAAAAGCTCATAGCCGATGCGCAGGGAATAAGACCTACAGAGGACAATATACTTAACGGCGCCATAGGTCAGCTCCGCAAGGGCACCGTGGTGGCAGGCCTCGCCTTGAACGGCAAGGTGCTGCTCTCACAGCTTTCGTCCTACGGCGCGGCACTCCACGTTCTGTCTCCCGGCGCACTTATGAAGGGTATCGGCGCCGTTGTCGGCAAAGCAAAGGGCGGCTTAGATATTTTCACGCAAAAGGGCAGGGCGAGGCTCCGAGAGCTCGGCGAGGTGGTAGACGAGTACTGTAAGCTTGCCAAGATAAGAAACGAGGAGAACCACGCATATCTTTCCCAGGGCGTTGTGGAGAAAAAGGACGGCAGTGTAGTCAGGAAAAATAAAGCAGGCGAGCTGTTAGAAAAGGGGCAGGACGTGCTGATGTCGCCCATTGGCGCCGTTGACCGCGCGGTGGTGTGCTCACTCTTTGAGGCTTGTAAGATACAGGCGGCGAAGGAGGGCGCAGCTGTCGGCACGGAGGAAAACCTTGTGCGAGCAGGGGAGATACTGACTGGGGTTATCCTGGATACACAGCAGAACTCTATCTCTACTGAGAGATCGGCGGCCATGAGATCGTCAAGCGAAATAGTCCGCGGCTTAACTATGTTCTCATCCGACGCTATGAAAACACAGGGCAGGTTCCTTGATGCTGTCGGAGAGGTGATCTACGCGAAGAAGCGGCTCGTGCGTACAAGTGACCCGGCAAAGCGGGCGAAGCTTGAGGCGCAGATAAAGAAGGCGGGCAAAAAGGTAACGAAGAGTACCGCTGTGCTTGTAGGCAACTCGGTGTATATGGCGGTGGTTGCGCTGTTGTTTAACTATTTGAGAGGGAAGCTCGACGATGATGAAGAAATCGTCGGTGAGCTGCTTTCCGACTTCGGGTCTAATCTTATCGGCGGCTTGCCGCTTATCAGAGATATCGTCGATCTTTTAGGCGACGGATACGACGTATCGCACTTCGCTTATGATACCGTGAATACGCTTGTTGGTGCGGTAAAGTCGGTCTGGAAGACGATAGAGAATCTCCTTGACGGTAAGGGTGACGTCGGTGATGTCGTAGGCTCTATGAGAAAGCTTGCTTTCGCTTTCTCCCAGGTGGTTGGTCTTCCTGTCCGTAACGTGTGGAACGCTATATACGGTTTTATCAAGAGGCATTTCCCGGAGCTTGCAGAGGAAATAGACCAGTTCCTCAAATGAGAGGGAGCATATACCCGACAAGGTCGGGATAAAAAATCCCAATTTTTTGGGATTTTTAGGGGGGTTTAAATACTCCCCTTTTTTATTTATAATAGTGACAAAAAGAAAGGAGGAAAAACTTTTGGCATTAAAAATTACAAGACGGGTGATGCTTGATTTACAGCGGCAGGGCTATCAGGCGACGATCCCGTTTATCAAGACTGACCGAGGTGCTTTTGAGGTCATCTTCAGCATACGCGACGGGCCCGAAGCGGTAAAGCTGCCTTACGGCGTGCGTGCGGCGATATCCGTGCATAACGGCGCTGACGGTAAGGGTGTTTTGGATAACTGCACCGTGAGCCACGTGGATAATACGGTGTCATATATCCCGACGCCCGATGCGCTTTCCGTTGCCGGGTGCGTTGCCTGTAATCTGCATCTATACGACGAGCGAGGCGCGAAGATAGGCGCACCGACCTTTGTGTTTCAGATTTCGGATACAGAGGGCGACGTCACGGAGCAGGAGCTTGAGGCGGCGCTTCGTGCAAATCCCTCGTGGGGGCTGATACTCTCGGCGGAGGAGAACGCTAAGAAGGTGGCGGATGCTGCCGAGCTTGTCAGAAACCTTGGCGTCGGACTTCAATTCGAGCCTTCCGCCGACGGTACTTATTACATTGTAACGGGTCCCGGCACGGTAGAGGGTAACGAGATAAGCATCCCCGACTATTATCTCGGCTTGCCGGTTAAAGAGGTGGCGGCAAAGGCGTTCTACGGGAACCCTAACGTTAAGCAGATTTTTGTAGGCAGTAACGTCGACTACGTTGGCGGCGGCGCGTTTATGGTAGATAATCTTTTAAGCCTCGTATTCAAACGTGCGCCGACTGAGGCAGAGAAGGAAGTGGCAGACGGCGGTGAGTGGGGTTATTACGGACTGTGTGAAGCCCACGGGGGTTCTGAAGAATACTATATTGTGTGCCTTAACGGCGCGACCGAAAACTGCGCGGAGATATATACAAGACATTCGGGGGAGACGTGCATACTCGGCGACGAAGCACATACCTTGGGGGAGGATTTTGCCCTCAATTGGAGCGTTTACTTGTAAGCTATAAAAGAAAGGAAAAAACAATGAAATCTAAATTAAGAATAGGAAGCAAAGAATATAATATTGCCGACGAAGGCGCGCGCAACCACGTGGGCTACGTTGAGTCTTCGGATGCGGCGGGTGCTCCCAGCCTCGCCTATGAGCTTTCGGCAGACGGCACATACTACATCGTTACCGGCAGAGGAACGGTAAAGGGCAGCGAGATAATTATTCCCGATACCTACGAGGGTAAGCCTGTTAGAGAGGTGGCAGTAAAAGCCTTTTACGGTGACGAAGAGATAACAAAAATCACCGTAGGCGCAAATGTAACCTATATAGGCGGCGGTGCTATTGTGTGCCCTAACCTTGCGGAGCTTTATTTTAACACAAGCGAGGAAACCGTAAGAAAGGGAACTTATCGTGGAGAGGAAGAAGAGCTTTATGATTATGACGGTTGGTGGATTGATTGCGAGCAACACGGTAACGTTCGAGACGGAATGTACCCAGTGTGGGGATATGGTGAAGGCTCCAAAAATTGCGCCACTAGGTTCAATGATTGTATCAATAGAGACCTTGAATGTGGTTACGAAGAAGACGGTAACGTCCACACCATTGACGAAGACGATATTGCTCTTGAAATTGCTTCATATGCATAATTAACGGAGGAAATAAAGATGAATAATTCTAAAAAAATTTCAAGAATAAACCACATCCGTGACCGCAGAGCGAAGGAATGTTTCCCGGTCATCAACCGCGGCAAGCCGTGGTACGATACGCTCACGGCAGAACAGACGGCAGAGCTTAAGGCTTGGTACGAGGCTTGGCTCAATGCCACCGAGACCCTTGTAATTCCCAAAGCTCCCGAGTGGCTGAAGTAAAGGAGAATTCAAAATGAGGAAAACAAAATTAAGAATAGGCTCCAATACCTACGATATGACAGACAAGAAGCTCCGCGACTACGTGGGCTACGTTGGACCTTCGGATACGGCGGGAGTACCCAGCCTCGCCTATGAGCTTTCTGCAGACGGCAACTATTACATTGTAACGGGCAGAGGAACGGTAAAGGGCAGCGAGATAATTATTCCCGATACCTACGAGGGTAAGCCTGTGCTTGAGGTTGCTGAGAACGCATTTAAAGACGATACCGAGATTACAAAGCTCACTCTGGGTAAGTACATTATTTTCGTTGGAGTCGGTAACATTGAGACCCTCGCCAACCTCACTGAGCTTTACTGTCGGGCAAACCTTGATGACGATTTTGCCGAAACAATTTCGGCGGCTACAGGTAAGACATATAATGAGTTGAGCTTCGGCGGTTCGGATACTGTGGTCTATTGCTTTGTCGAAGAGCATCTCTATGTTCACCTAATAGGAAATGTTGAGGCCGAAATTGACGAAAACGATGAAGAATGGATAAATCATACATTCATACCTGGTAATCTAACACATTCCAACATTATAGAGCAGTACCGTGAGCAATATGCACTTGCGCTTGAGGCTGGCCATGATGCTGAACTGATGATGAAAAGCGCAGCATAAGGAGGTAATAAATAATGGAAAACACAAAAAAGTTTCGTCCCATAGGAAGAATTATTCACATCCGTGACCGCAGAGCAAAGGAATGCTTCCCGGTCATCAATCGCGGCAAGCCATGGTACGATACGCTCACGGCAGAACAGACCGCAGAGCTTAAGGCTTGGTACGAGGCTTGGCTCAATGCCACCGAGACTCTTGTAATTCCCAAGAAGCCGGAGTGGCTGAAGTAATGAAAATATCGGTTATAGGAAAAGCAATAGCTATCCGCGAGCTGGGAGTAAGCGAAAACGGACTTTTGCGCGTAGAGATATGGGGAGTACCTGAAGGGACGGAGGTTATGCTCCGCGCTCCCGGCGGTGAGTATGCCGTCGGTACAGTCAAGGACGGAGCTGCGGTGTTCTCTGATGAGATACTGTCTCTCGGCGGAGATTTTCGCCTATCTCTCAAAAACAGCGACGGCGAGGAGCTTTACGTCGGATTTACGCACAAGGACGGCGCATTTCTCAGACGTTATAAGGGTGTCAGCGAGGAGCTGACGACGGTGTATGAGGCTCTTATGTTTATTGCTGAGCGCCAGGCGGAGCTGTACGAAAAGGTTACCACGCTCACCGACGGGTGGCAGACGGAATAAGAAAGGATTTTGAAAGATGAAAAGGATATTTACACTTTTCTTTGTGTTTATCGCATTATTTGCGATACTCGGCAGCACTGTAAGCTACGCCGCCGAGGAAGTCACGGAGCCACCCGGCACGGAGAACGTAACCGAGGAGGCGCCCGAGGCGGAGCCCACCTTTGCGGACAGGCTTCGTGAATACGTGGATTCGGGCAAGCTTTACGAGCTGCTGGGGCTTGCCGCCTCCCTCGTTATGTTGGCGGTAGCGTATTACCTTAAAAAGCTGGTAAATACAGGGCTTAATAAGCTGTTTTTTGCGGTGAAGTCAGGTAATGATAAAATGAGCGACAACGCGCAGAGTATGACGGATGCAGCCTCGCAAAGTAAGGCGGCGCTGGAAGCTTATGCCGGTGAGCTGAAGCAGAAGCTCGACGAGTTTTCTGAGGGTATGCTCGGGCAGTTCCGCGAGCTTGCCTCGAGATTTGAGGTGCAGACGGTTACTCACGAGCAGGTGAGGACTATTGAGGAGATACTCGGCGATATTGCCGATATGGTGGATATGGTTTACGAGGGCTCCAAGACAATACCTGCCGCGGTAAAGGAAAGAGTAGGGGAGAGTTACAACCACGCCAAGGGACTCCTTGCCGAGGTAAAGCTTCCCGAGGTTAAGCCGCTCGAGGTGAAGCCGCCCGAAGCAGAGGTACATACCAATGACTAACAGAGCTAAGGCAAGTATACTCACCGCTGTGGCGCTTCTCGTCTCTATACTGCCGCCTCTCGTTGCGACTCTTTTGCAGTTCCCGGTGTGGACCGAGAGGTCGGCGGAGGCGACTGTATCGGGGGGTGTGTGTTTTCTTGGGTTTGTGTGTCTTGTGCCGCTGTATAAGCAGATACTTGCACTGCTCAAGACTCCATCCGCGCCTATACTCTGGACGGTGCTTGCGTTGCTTATGTACGTAATGAAGTCTATTGCTGCCGAGATGTTCATCGTTGCGGTTGTTGGCGCGGTATCGAATACGGTAGGCTGGGCGCTCTTCAAGTGGCGCGACGTTTATAGGAGGCGAGAGTAAGCTATGGATGAGTTCGAGTTTGGCGAAAAGCTTGATACGCGAAAGAAGCTCGAGGGAAAGATGCCTGGCGCGACAAACCTTGTGATGATACTTATAGTGCTGATTGGTGCTATAGTCTCTCTCGGTGAGTTTTCACTCACGCTTACAGGTGTCGTTACCGTCACAATGACGGTGGCGGTGATGTACGTTATAGCATCTATCATATACAAGAACTGCTATTCCGAGGGAATGATTCGAGAGAAGGACACCGAGGAATACAAGGCGGTAAAGGCGGAGTACGACGCGGCTATCAAGGATATATTTGATAGCGGGCTTCTGATGAAGATGCCGGAGTATTGCCTGCGCTATCGCGCCGAGGAGCTGGAGAGCTGCCGCGCCGCCATACTGATAGATTGCTGTATTGACTACAAGACCTACAAAGAAAAATACCTCGGCAAAACCGAGGAAGAGCTGAGAGAGGAGAAGCTCACCGAGGACGCCATAAGGTGCATCATTGCCGCTAACCGTATGCGCGGAATGAATGTTACCGCCGGTATGCTTATGAGCACAGGCGAGGAGACTACACTCTTCGAGAAGCTTCTCCGCCTGCTCGGCATCCGCCGCACCTTCGGTATGGAGTCGAAAACGAGACAGCAGATAGACTTTGGCACAAATATGGTGTCAAGGTTCATTACGACCTTCCTCGCCGGCGCCGTGGGTATCACTGTTGTTATGGACGATTTCAGCCTGCGCACGATTGCGCTGTGGGCTATGAAGATGCTGCCCGTCGCTATCGCGGCTCTTTCGGGAACGAATAGCGGCAAGCATAACGTCACCGACACTCTGATACCTCAGCTGCAGCGCAAAACGAAGATAATTCGCATTATCATCGGCTGGAGCAGGGAAGCGCAGCCCTCGGAAAAGCCCGAGGACACAAACGGCGAGACAGCTGAGCTGTGTGCGAGCGTACCTGATGCATCAATTACAGCGATAAAATCGCCCCAAAATGCGGAAATATCGCAGTAATGGTGTCAAAAAGTTGTCAAAAACCGCAAAAGGCGCGAAAAAGCTAGATTTGTAAAGGGTTCAAGTCATTCATCACATAGTTTTGGTGACTTATTTACCTCCTTCGATTTCAAAAAAACAAAAAAGAGGGCTCGAAAAGAGTCCTCTTTTTTACTGCTCTAGAGTTTTGACAACTTTTTGACAACATTTTATACACCAAATTAAGCAAAAACGAGCAAAAACAAACAAACCGCAAAAACACAAAAAAGCCTTACGCCGCCTGACTTTTCAGGTTTTGTAAGACTTTTTTGTTTGGCAGGGGCAGAAGGACTTGAACCCTTTACAAAACTAACTTTTTCGCGCATTTTGCGGTTTTTGACAACTTTTTGACACCATTTTTATATTTAAGGGCTATTCTTCGAGTGAAAGTTGATGCTTTTGGGTATTGCTTTTATGAGAGAATAGCAGTAAGCTTGGCACCGGCGTCGTCGATGGAGTCCTTGCGGACGTCGGCGTAGATATTGTAGGTGGTTGTGATGTTTTTGTGGCCCATTATGGATTGGAGCACCTTGGGCTCGATGCCGGCTTTTACGGAAACCGTAGCAAAGCTCTTGCGAAGCTGATGCATCGACGCGGTGACGCCGGTCTGCTCCTGGTAGTGCTTGAGGAGTGTGCGGAAGCGTTTTCCGGAGAGGGGCTTGTCGCCTGTGTCGGAGAGAACGTAGTCGCTAGGCGACTTTTTGAGAGGGAGAAGCTTCTGGGCGAGAGGAGCAAGCAGGGGAACGATGCGAGTGCCGGCTTCCGTTTTCGTTGATTTGATATGCGCGCCGCCCTCGTAGTACAGTGACTTGCTGACGGTAATAATTCTGTTATTGAAATCAATATCTCGCCATTGGAGTGCGAGCAGCTCTCCCTTGCGGAGTCCGGTCATAAGCGCCATATAGGGCATTATCCACACGTCAGCGGTTTTTCGTATGCGTTCCTCGTCATCCTCTGTGGCGCTGGTTCTTTTTTTTGCACGCAGACCTCGCGGAATTTCCACACCGACGGTGGGAGAGAAGCTTATATCACCGTCAAGCAGAGCACGATTGAATATCCTACTTATCACGATTTTGTAATTTTTAACCGTAGATTTAGCATAGCCCTGCTCTCCGAGTCGGTTTAGATATGCGCTGATATCTCTGGGTGCAATACTGCTGACGGGAAGGCTACCGAATTCTTTAACTGCGCGTTCCTTGGCAACTCGGTAGCCGCGCACACTTGTGGGAGATATAGCATCATAGGCGATTTTCCACCAGGCGTCGGCGACCTCGGCGAAGGTGCGGCCTTGCTCGGCTTTGCGAGTGTAGTCGAGAATCTTGCGGTTTATCTCGCGCTCGGTTGAGCCGTAAAAATACACGCGCTTGCCGGAGCGTGGGTCTGTGATTGTTCTGACAATTCTGCCGTCAGAGCGTTTTGTGCTTTTTGCCATTGTGCTTATTTTTTCCTTTCCTTTTTCTGTTCTATGTTCTGTAAAATAGAACATTTTTATTGACTTTTTCGGAAAAAGGTAGTACAATGGAGATGTAGTGTGGTTCCTAGCCGGATTGTACTACCTTTCGGGGCCTATCCTGTTGCAGCGGGGTAGGTCCTTTTTTCTTTTTTGGTTTTTTGCTATTTCTCGGGGCTACTTGTTGCAGCAAGTAGCCTTTTGAAATTCGTAATTGATTGGGAATTTATGTATTTAAGCTAACAAGATATTCTAAATTTTTGTCATATTCTTCTTGAGGTAGCAGACCGTTGGAGATAAGCCAGCCGGATGTGTCATTGAAAATATTGAGCGTTTTTTCAGAATTAACTTGGCTTGTAAGTACATCTTGGCATAGGATACGGAAAGATGCTTTTCGAAGAATATGACGAGAGACGGATTCTGCGTCGGAAAAATCTTCTGAATATTCGTTTATAGTGCGGTCCACCTCATTTTTTATGATTTTTAAATCGTACTTTTCAAAATCCTTTTCTTCAAAATAGTATTCCAGTAAGCTTTTGCATTTAACTGAAACGTTTTCCCTTTCCTGAGGTGGCACTTTGATTTTCAATATCATAACACCGATTGCGTAATATATAAATGCAGGGAGGAGGTTACCCGCATCTGTTGCACCTACTGCGTATGATAAAACCATAAAAAAGATTTTTACGACAACAACGTTGATAAGGCAATAAAAGCTTGCTTTCTTTAATGGTAATTTGCCTCTTTTAAATCTCATATATACAGGGAAAGCAAGATAAGCTACTGCGGTAATTAAAATAGATATCAGTAATACAAGTATGAGTGTAATCGTATCTTCCATTGTTAATAATCTCCTATATTTTTTAAATTTTGGTGTTTTTGTACTTTTCTACATTCTCCGGTAAACCGGTAAAGGCATAAAAGGTTACAGCTGAGCAGGATAACATAAGAATTCCGGATATAATATCAAATACAACCCACGTTTCCTTCTCAAAGCTAATTGGAATAATAGGGTTAAATAAGATGAGCAAAATGCCAAAGGTTACGGTGCAATAGCATAGTTGAACGTTGGACCAGGAAAGATATGCGAAAATCAATATAGAAATAAAGATAAGCGAAACAATACGCAGAAAAGTGTAGTAGCCGTATTCTATATCCCCTGCGCCGATAAAATATAACACAGAAAGCACAATAGGCATTATAATACCATACTTTGAGGCTTGCGTGGAAAACATCTTAAATAAATCTATTCGTTCATATAAGTCCATCGAAAATTCTCCTTTCAACCCAATTTACTTAAAACTTTGCGCGGAGCTTTATGGCTCTGCGGCAAAGGGGGATTTATTGGACTTGTTTGAAGGTGTATACCCAAGCAAGTAATTCAAATCTACCTCAAATAAATCCGCTAAAGTGAATAACATACTGATACTCGGCTCTCGTTCTCCGCGCTCGTACATATTTATGCTGCTCTTTGAAACGCCGATTTTATCAGCAAGAGCCTGTTGAGATAGACCTTTACTTGTCCTGAGTTCTTTTAACCTTTTATTGAAGCATAGCATAGGCTCTCCTTTCAAAACTTCGCGCGGAGCTCGACGACCTTGCCCCAGATGCGGACAGGCTTCTCGTCAATCTCACGGTTGGAGTAGAACATCGGCTCGTATGCCGGGTTGGTGGATATGAGCATAACTCCTTCGGGAGTCTTTTTTATTTTCTTGCAGGTTGCCTCGTCGCCGTTGACAAGCACGACGGCAATATCTCCGTTCTCGACGGTGTCCTGGAGCTTAACGATAACGACGTCGCCGTTGGAGAATTTGGGTTCCATAGAATCGCCCTTGATTTTCAGAGCAGCGAATTGACCTGTGCGGGCGAGGCTTTCGGGGATTTCCTCGTAGTCCTCAATGTCGGTTATGGCTTCAATGGGAATGCCTGCGGCTACCGAGCCGTAGACAGGGAGAGCAACACCGGCTTTTTCAGTATACTCATTCTCGGCCCACCCCATAAGGTAAGCCGGAGTTGTGTGTAATGCTTTAGCCAATAGAGCGATTTTATCACGCCTCATATTTGCAATCATTCCGGTTTCCCATTTTCTAACAGTGCTTTTGCCGACTCCGACAATGTCAGCAACCTGCTCAAGCGTTAAGTTGTGCTTTCGTCTTAATATATATATTTTTTTGGGTAAATCGTTAGAATTGATATTATCCGATAATTCCTCGCGCCAACCTGCGATGAAGCCAGGAGAAACATTGAATATTTTGCTTAAAACCTCAATTTTATCTATAGGAATGTTGGTTACAATGCCGCTCTCATACTTATAAACAGCTTGTTTTGTAATATTCAATAGAATAGCAAGATCCTCTTGTGACATACCGCTTTCTTTTCGCAATAATCTGATACGGTCACCGATTGTTAAGGGTCGCGCTGTTTTGTCGGTGGATTTTGGTGGAACACTTGACTGTACTTCAGAAATAATATAATCAGTGCTAATGGAAAAAATCTCAGATAACATTCTAATGGTTTGGATATCAGGTTCTGATTTGCCAAGCTCCCACATTCTGACAGTGCTTTCGCTTTTGTTAATTAGAAGTGAAAGCTCTTTTTGCGTAAGTCCGTGTTCTAATCTTAACTCCCTAATTCGTTTGCTGATAAAGCCGGATTTGTTTTTAGTTCTGTCTGCCATTCTAGTGAGTTCTCCTTTACAGCTTGCTCATATAGCAGACGGCCTTACCAAGGCAAGTGATCTCGTCGAGCTCGGCGCCGACGTAGACGAGGGGCTCGTAGCTTTGGTTGGCTGGGTTGAGAACCAGCTTTTTCTTCTCGGGGTAGTAGAACCAATATTTCAAGGTAGCTTCACCGTCGATGATGATAGCTGCTATATCTCCGTTATCTACTATGGGGCGCTGCTTGATGAAAACAACGTCGCCGTTCTTAATTCCTGCGTTTATCATAGAGTCGCCTCTGGCAGTAAGACAGAAGTCGGCGTCTATGGTTGCGCTTGCATCTACGTAGGTTTCGTGTTCTTCGTTTGCGAATATAGGCTGACCGCAAGCGATATCGCCGAGCATCCTGAAACGCTTGCGAGTTACAGGGCGGATTCCAAGCGAATCAAACAGCCTTCTTGTGTCGGTGTCCTCATCCTTGTATGAGATAAATACGTCGCTCGGCTGTTTGAGCATAACGGGCATATCATCAGCTATAGACATAAGCTCGTTCAGCGTCATACCTAGGGCGGTCGCAATTTTTTTCAGAGAGGCAAGAGTGGGAACCATAGGCTCGCCGGTTTTTGAATTTTTACCGTCTTCAAGCATTGAGATGTAGCTGTGAGACATTCCGCAGATTTGCGCGAAATCTCTAAGAGACATACTGTGCTCACGTCGGTAGTTTTTTATTATTTCACCTAATTTCATAACGCTTCCTTTAATTCTAGAATTGTTAAGTATATTATACAACGGTGTAAAGGGGTTGTCAAGCAGATTTGTAAAAAAAACTGAACAAAATTGTAAAAAGGACTTGACAACACAAAAAAGCTGTTGTATAATGAGTGTACAGCCAGACTTTACAAAATGGCAAAACAACACCAGAAAGGAGACTTTTATGGGATACAAAATTAAGAAACTTCGCGAAGAAGCTAGGCTCACGCAGGAACAGCTTGCCGAAAAAGCAGGCGTAAGCAGGGTAACAATTGCTTTACTTGAAAGTAAAGAAGACCACGTTTCGACTACTAGGACTCTCGTGAAGATTGCAGGCGCACTCGGCACGACTGTCGATGCGCTTTTTTTTACGGATAGTGTACAGTGCGGCTGAACAAACACGAAAGCAGGTACTGAATATGGAAGAAAAGAAAAAGCTCCCCGGTGAGGGGGAGGTGAAGAACGTAACTATTGCGTTAGAGCAATTATCGCGCATAATGCGTAGTAATGCTTCGTTGGATATGCTTTTTGATAACGTTCAGTGCGAGAGTCCGCTTGTAGAGGATCCTGCGAGGGAGATGCGAAATTTCTACGCTTTACAGCTGGATTTGGCTAGGGAGTTGCTCGAAAAGTTCTTTTGAATACTTCAGCACTTTTTACGAGGCAGGCGTTACATTCGTCTCTGCCGCAGCAGGAGGACTCACAGCCGTTAGGAGAAACGAGATATAGTTCGCCGTCTTTTGTGACGTAGTGAATGTAGACGGTTTCGTATTTCTCTTGGAATCGGCAGTATACGGTGAGAGCGGCTGTTTGGTTTTTGTAATTCATAAGAAATACCTCTCTGTGAGAATACTACAGTTTTTTGTAATATCATACAACAAAATTTTGATAATGTCAAGTTGAGGAAGGAGGACTGCCTTATGATAACGAGGCTTGAGTGCTCGGACAAGCTGCGGCCTAACGTGGCTCTCACGGTGGTTGAGAGGGATGAGGCGGGCTGCATGGTCGGATTCTGGCGCGGGTATTGGAATCCGAACAGAGAGGCGGTGGAGCTGTACCCCGCGTATAATCCAAGCTGTGTCTGGAGAGTGCCAAGGCGCAAGCATACTGTAAATGACAGATCTGTTGAGTGGCTGTGGAAGGCTCCCGTTGCGCCTGCTCCGGTTGAGGAGCTGCCGAAGATAGTCAAGCGCAGATATTCACCGTTCCCCGGGAAGGATGCGAAGCCCTCGAGGATAGAGGGGCAGTTGCAGATGGAGGTTGCGGTGAAAAGTGAAGAGTGAAGAGTGAAGAGTATATGCACGCCGACGGCGTGATGATATACTCGCTTTAGCGAGCTATACTCGAAAAGCGGATGATATACTCGTCAAAACGAGATATGCTCGTTTGTGACGGATGATATACAACGGGCGAGCCCGTTGATGATATAAGAAAGGAGAGAAGCTATGGCAAGAGAAAAGGCTGATTACAGAGCAAATCTTTCCCGCATTGTGGAGATGTTCCCAAATGCGGGGATGCTGACGGTATCGGAGGCGGCGAGGTGGCTCAAGTGCGACAGACACAAGGTTACTGCTCTTATTGAGCGCGGGCGGCTTACGGCTGTCAACGTTGGCTTAGGTAAGGAAAATGCTGCGTGGCGCGTTTCGGTTGAGTCGCTCGCCAGGTTCTCCTCGTAGGTGATGCTATGGGGCGAGGAACGGATAAGAGGGCGATGTGCCCGTTCTTTATCGAGGAGCCCGGCTGCGGAAAGCTGACACCGAAGCTGAAAGCAGCGCACAGGCGGCTTTGCGGGCGGCGTATAAGGTGCGAGGGGCTGACACCGAAAGGAAAAATATACATAGAGTTCCCGACGGAGGAGGAACGACGGGAGTATACGGAGAGCTTCTGTTATTCAAGATGCTGGCAGGGGTGTCCTATGGCTCAGATGCTAAACAAACAATACGAAGAAGGGGAGTTAGAAAAATGACTGAACACGGATTTTGTAAAAGAGAGCTTGCCGAGATAGCGGAGGAGATGCTTGCGCTGTCAATTGAGGATGCGGAGGAGATGCTTGACATTCTCGACGAGGGTGAGAGGGAGGACGTAGTCTCCGAGATTATACGCGCTCTACACAGAAGGCGTGCTGCATACGGCAGACGGAGAGGTCAGCGCAGAGCCGCTATGCTGATAGCTCCTAAGGTAATGCTGAATATGGATAGACGCGACGGCGAGATAAGAGTAAGGCACGAGGGCAGAGTACATAGCTTCAAGAATACGGAGCGCGCGCTCGTGTTCTGTGACTGCGTGCGTGAGCTTGCTGTAAAGATGGCAATGCCTTGTGCGACCTACAGAAGAGAGTACCCGAGTGCGGTTGACGCGCTGCACCCCGAGGTTATCAAGAAAAAGGTGATATTATGCGTAAAGCTTGTATAAAAGAAAAAAGAGCCTCGCTGCCGTGGGGGCGTACTGAAGCTCTTGAAGGTTGCAGACGGGACATCTGCGCCTTTATTGTACCATATTTCGGAGGTTTTGTCAAGTGCGGAAAATGATAACCGTAAGAATAGCCTATCTCGCGCACGCGAGCGAGAACGAGGAGCAGCTCTCCTGTATAGACGTGCCTATCGAGAGGCGGCTTGGTGAGCATATCCTTGAGTGGCAGGATAAGAGCGAGTACGTACAGAGATACTTCGGGGGTGTGGTTGCTTCTTTTCTTGATAATCTCGCTGTAATGCAGGGATTTATCCGCGCGGAGTTTGTTTCGGCGGAGAGGGTGAATGAAAGAAAGAGGGGAAGTGTGAAATGTCACTGATAAAACGCTTGATGGAAGTATACGAGAGTCATGGTCAACGTTTTGACCGTGTGGCAGCCGAGGAATACACAGTAAAGTATGTGGATCATTGGTTAAAGGAAAGCAAGATATTAAGAAATGAAAATACTGCGTTGAAAAACGAAAATACTTCGTTGAAGGTTCAGGTGAAGAGCTTACAAACGCAGTTACTGCTTTTAAATAAAACATTAGAGGTGACGGCGAAAGTCATGGGGGTAGTATTCGATGAGGAAAAGGGGGAGCCCATTGATGATAATCAAGCGCGAGCGAATCTGTGCTAGCACAAGTGAGCCGCGCGCCGATTGCTCCGCGAGCATTTTGCGAGAGCAAAAGAGGCGTGAAACGTCGACGCGACAGCGGCAAGCTCGCAAGGAGTATATACAGCCGCGTAGCAGCTGATGATATACTCGTCGCTTTGCGACGGATGATATACAACGGGCGAGCCCGTTGATGATAATCAAGCTCGCAAGGAGTATATACAGCCTACGGCTGATTTTGTAAAGGAAAGGATCACGAATATGGAAAAATTAAGGGAAATTATAGATAAGCAGAGAAAGGGCAAGGAAGACTCTCCCGTATGGACGGTGGGGGAGCAGCTCCTTGATATAGCGGCGGAAAGTCAGCTGAATCTTGAGCTTATTACGAAGGACTTGCAGATTGAGGAGATGGATCTTGCTCACGCGGAAAAGAAGATAAAGGCGTGGGCGGATAAGCAAAAGAAGGTCGGGGGTTGCGTGTGTGTGTCGCCGAAGGTGTCAGACGGTATTCTGCGCGAGTTCTACGGGCTGTCTCCGAGAGATGAGTCCTCCGGTAAGGTTACGGTTACAGACGGCGGATATATTGATATCGGTGCGTTTTTGTGAGGTGATAAATGAAAGCCTCACTTATAGAGAAGCTCGAAGAGCTTATGCCACTGTTTCCGAAAGAGCCTCCCGACAATTCGGTGGAGATACTCAAAAGGCGCGGATACTTAAAAAAAGACGTTTTGCTCTATAGAATTGAGTATATACTTAACCCACTAACCAAAAAGAAAATGAAGGTCGTTGCCGCAACCTGTAGCGCTTGCGGCACAACTTCATACTTGGAACATTCCGCAAGTGAAGATATTGGGTGCAGGTATTCCCGCGCATCTTATGGGTTTATTGATCCTGCAGACAACTGCGTAAAGGGAGACGGTAACACTTGTATATGCCCTGCTTGCGGAAAAGGGATGAAGGCGCTACACATCGGCTCGTTTAAGTCGATTTACGGCGTCGATGATAAATGCTTTCTTACCGTGCATAACATCAAGGGGCATCTCGCTGTGCTTGAATGGATAGCGAATAAATACGTTCGACGCGACGGCTCGGTATTCTATGGAATTAGAGGATATGAGGGCGTCGTTGTGGTTGACGGTGTATGCGTGCGCGTAGTTAAATTTGTGAAATTTATGAGCTCTTATTCCTGGCTTGACAAGTGGGAATACCGTAAAAAGTTTTCCGATGAGCTTTATGGGTGGGATACACCCGAGCTTATAAACTTTCGGCGCAGTATTGTGGAAAAAACAAATTGCGCGAATTCTGCACTCGTGGAGTATATGAGGGCGGGGGGGTCTTCAGACAAGGGCGCGTATCCGGCGCGGTATTTGCAGACCTGGCTAAAGCACCCACAGGTCGAAAACCTTGTAAGACAGGGATTTTCAAGGTACGTTACGTCGGTGCTGACCTCGGCTACTGTAATTGATAACTACTATTCGTCGGTTTTTAAAATTTCACAGACGGGGTTATTTATCAATTGGAAAGAGGTCAAGCCTCTTAAAATGCTCGGGCTTAAAAAGAGCGAGAGTGAAATCGCAAGGTCTTGTGATATGGAAGAGCTGCTGCTTTATAGGAAAATAAGAGACGCGCGGGGGATAAGGCTAACGGTGGAGCAGATTAAAGCTATCGGTGGCGACCAAAGGTACTTTTATGCATTTGCAGTAGAGGACGTGAACGGTTATAAGGTGCCGCTTATCCGTACACTCAATTACATAACGAAGCAGAAGGCTAAGCGCAAGGGCGACCTCGTAGGAGCGCGGTATCTGCTTGATTATTGGAATATGCTATACGAGGTATACGGCTCTATGGTAGAAAGCGAGTTGTATCCAAGGGACTTGATAGTAGCTCACGACGCTATGGTTCGGAGAAGACAGGAGAAGGAATCCGCGGAGCTGCAAGAGAAATTCGACAAGAGATGCGCCGAGATGGAGCCGTTTACATTTTCTGATGAGGAGCTGGGACTGCTCATAAGGGTGTGCCGAAGCCAGCTTGAAATGATAGACGAAGGGAAGAAGCTCTCGCACTGCGTAGGCGGATATGCGAAAAGTCACGCGGCAGGAGGCACGACTATATTCTTTATACGCAAGCTTTCCGCGCCCGACGAGCCATATTATACACTTGAATATCAGAGTGGGAAAGTGGTGCAAAACCGAGGGCGCAAAAACTGCTCCAGAACTCCTGAGGTAAAAGCTTTTGAGGAAAAATGGCTGAACAATATCAAAACGATAAAAACGAAGGGAAAGAAAAATGGAAAACACGGTAGTAGAGACAAGGCAACTCGCGCCGGGGCGTGATATCGGCGTAATAACAAGTGAGATACACGAGCTGTGCAGACAGGCGCAGGCGACGGCGCTTGCGTACATAGTTGAGATCGGGAGAAGGCTCGTTGAGGCAAAGGCTGCGCTGGACCACGGAGAGTGGGGCGGCTGGCTCAAAGAAGAGGTAGGATTTTCTCAGTCTACGGCAAACAATTATATGAAGCTCTTTGAGGAGTACGGAGACCGTCAGATGACTATTTTCGGCGCTGTTGTAAATTCACAAACGCTTGGGAATTTGCCCTATTCAAAGGCGCTGGCGCTGCTTGCGGTGCCAGCCTCGGAGAGAGAGGAGTTTGCCAAGGAGGTAGGCGCCGAGGAGCTGTCGGTCAAGGAGCTTGAGAGAGTAATCAAGGAAAGAGACGCCGAGAGGGAGCGCGCCAGGGAGCTGGAGGCTCGTGTCCGTGAGGCTGATGCGGCAAGGGCAGAGGCAGAGCAGGCGGGCGGTAAGGCTGAGGAGCTTCGCTTACGGTGCGAGGAGCTTGAGAAAACGCTCAAGGATTGCGAGGGCGAGCTTGCCGAGGCAAATGATAAGGCAACACAGCTGAAGGCGAAGCTTGACCGCGCGAGATCTGACCCGAAAATCCCAAAGGACAAGCTGGAGACTATCAAAAAGGAAGCTGCAGAGGAGGCAAAAAAGGCGCTTACAGAGGGCTCGGAGAAGGAGCTCCAAGAGGCGAGGGAAGCTCTCAAGGCGGCAGAGACGGCACAGCTTGAAGCAGAGCGCAAGAAGGCAGAAGCAGAAGCGAAGCTCCACGAGGCAGAGGCTAGGCTCAAAACTGCGGCTCCCGAGGTCAACGCCTTCAAGGTGATGTTTGACGCTCTGCAGTCTCAGGCGGCAAAGTGCAAAGGACAGATAGAAAAAATAAGGCAGTCTGACCCCGAGACGGCGGAGAAGCTCGCCGGGGCTATGAGGGCTTTTGGAGGTACGTTGTAATGAAAAAAGTAATTACTTTTATTCTTTTGCTCGGAGTAATTCTCTCGATTTGCTCCTGCAATAAGATGATAGACACGACGATAAAATTTGACTATGCCATAGTTTCATTTCCCGACGGAACGTCGAAGAGGATAGAGCTGGCAGGTTGGACTGATTTCGAGGACGGAGATCAAATTCAGATTAAAGCTAAAGATGGTACCGTCTATCTTGTACATAGTGAAAACTGCGTGCTGGTGCGAGAGAGATGAAGCTATGTTTTGGCGATATTGTCGTAGTTGACGAATGTCAATAGGTGTCGTGGTTAAATGCTGGGAGAGGAGTCTTATGGGCTCCCCTCCAAGCTACGACGTTTACGTGCGAAGCTTTAACAAGATCATCAACTACCCGGAGCATGCAGTTGAGAGATATATGGTTCGGCACAAATATTTAAGCGGAGAAGAAATCGAATATCAAAAAAACGCAGTGAAAGGAGGTTAATAAAATGGGAAACGAGAAGTTTATAAGGCTCTGTAAGAAGCTTGTGGCAAGGTATGCAAACGAGCATATTGACAAGACAGACGGAGTGCAGATCACCGAGGACAACGTGTTTATCGTGTGGCTCTCAAAGGTTCTGCAGAATAACAAGGCTCTTGTCAGCACGACCTTGCCTGACGGTATGTACTACGAAATTACTTACAACGGCGACAAGGACGAGCTGTATTTCGATGCCTACAAGAAGTTCGAGAACGTTTGCTACCCCGTAGCTGAGTGCGGGCTCGATGAGGTATGACCTCAAAAACACAAACAAAAAACAGGAGACAGAAAAATGGAAGAGAATGTAATTAAGGTCGAGGAACTCACAGAGAAGAAGGTCAGATATGACGTCACATTTTTAAGCACCGTTTGCGAGGACAAGATCCCTGGGGTGATCGTGATTGATGAGGCAAGATGCGCCCATATCTTTAAGAAAAACATTATAATCACCCAAATTGCCGACGGCTTCAAGGTAGGGCTTAAGGTTGCTGCAAGAGTGGGAACGGCGGAAAACAGAACGCTAACCTTTGCAGAAAGTCCCGTGATATGTGAGCTTCCCGGTGATGCAAAGATTAACGACGTTATAAATGCTGTGGAGCATCTTGCAGAGGAGATCATCGACGGAATAAAGTCCGGCAAGCGCGAGGAGTAAGGCTATGATAAAGGATTTACTTACGCTCGGTGATACCGAGGAGCTGATGAGCAGTGCGGATTACAGAGACAGATTCGTCGGGGAGTACGTGCAGACTGCTATCCGATACGAGAGGCTAAAGAGCTTCATTGCGGCTATTGAGGCGGCTGAGAGGTGGATGCTCTCTGACGATATGATAGACCACGACTGCCCTCTGGAGCTTCTCGAGAAGCAACAGCGCGCTATGGGCGAATATTTACACTGCCTGGAGGTGCGCGCAAAGATTGAGGACATAGACCTTGCCGACGTTATCGCTCACCTAATAAGAAAAAAGCAGCTCTGCTGTGCGGAGGGTCGCGCCAAGTGCGAGGAGGGTATCTATGGAGAGACGGAGTCAAAGCTCGGTGATACGGAGTCAGAAAGCCTCAAGCTCGAGCCTGTTGGCGAAGAAAATGCTGTAAAGGCTCCGCCGACTCTTGAGGGCTGTCCTGTGAAGGTCGGAGATACCGTTATATCGGTGCTTGAGGGCGAGGACCACGTTGTGGAGCTTCTCACGTGGCGTGTATGCGGAGTCGCGCTCTTTGAAGGAAGGTATTACGCCTTAGACGAGAGCCGCGAGATGTACGAGGTAGGGAGCAGCTTATGCTTGCCCGAAAAGGATATTCGCAAGGCTAGGGAGCGCATCCGTGGAAAAGAAATATAAGATTAAATTCAAAACCGTATCCGGATACGAGAGGGAAGTGACGGTTGTCGCTCGCTCGAAGTACGACGCGAAAAAGAGGTTTTATATGAAGCACCCGAAAGCCGAGATTACGTCGGTGAAGGAGATGGCGGCAGAGCCGCAGTGAAATGCACAGCGCCGCTGTGCGTGAAATTCGCCCGGAGTGCGAATGAAATACCGCGGGGCGGCGTGAAATGCCTACTTTGAGGCGTTGGAAAGGAAAAAATGAAGATGACGTTAGACGAGAAAATTGAGGCGCTTGGGAAGTGCAAGCCCGGGGAGAGCTGCTTCGGGTGCACTTTATACGAGTCTGCTATCAAAGACGAGCGAGCACAGTCTCAGAATTGTCACAATTTCGCCTATGAGGTAATTTTGGAGCTGCGGGGTGAAAATAAGGAGCTGACCCGGGAAAACAAAGCCTTGCGGGATGCGTGCTGTCAGATTTATGATATGGCGCAAGGAAGTATCAAAGGCGATAAAGCGATAAGCATTGCATTGAAGGCTTGCTCGCTGTCAAGAAAATCGGCTGTGGAGGATATGAGGGACAGGCTACTCGAGCTCTACAGCGGTGAAGGAATTACCGACGATATGCACGTTGCTGTCGGGGTTATAAGGCAGAACATAATTGACGTATCAAAGGAGCAGCTTGAAGGTACTGTTGAGCCGCCCTCGGAATAAAGCCAACCTTTATATTAAATCGCACTTACGTGCGTGGGCGCGGGGCGCCTGTGCTGTTACTTAATAATAAGGAAAAATTTAAGCTTTTGAATTCGCGTTATATGCGTATGCGTGTGCGCGAGTTCAGGCTGGTATCAGTATCTTAACAAATCAACCACGAAGAAATAGGAGACAGAAAATGAGACCTGGAGAAGATCACCAAAAAGACGTGAGAGAATACTCTCAGCGCATGCTCTCGTCCCTCTTTCCCTCCCGTCCCTCCTTCCGCGAGGCGATACGCCGAGCAGAGGAACAGGCGGAGTATCCCGACTGCTACACGGCGCAGGAGGAGTATATGGCACACGAGCTGTGTAAGATCATAGCCGAGGTATATCTGATGGACCCCAAGAAGCCTATCCGCATATCCGGCGAGTGGCTTGACGGCCACGTAGTAGCCGAGGTGTTCGGAGAGATAACTCACAAGCATATAACGTGTGTGATGGAGGAGTACGAGCGTCAGACCGACGAGATACGTAACGTGAAGGCGTACCTCAGGACGATGCTATACAATTCCGTGTTTACGGTTAACTCACATATAGGCAACAGGCTAAATCACCATTTGAACAGCCGAGCAGACTAAGACTTGGTTACGGAAAGGAAAAGGATATGAGGTGCAGATACCGCGAGAATATATATAAGTGCGGCGAATATATGGAGATAGATATATTTCCCACGTTCCATAAGGGCGGAAAGAGCCGCCGCAGAGCTAAATATAAGCCCACGAGCGCGATGCAAAGGCGATTAAATCAAAAAAAATCAACGCACTCACTCATCAGACTCCTTAACGCAAATTTTGAGACAGGGGATACTGAAATAACACTTAAATATGATGATGAACATCTTCCGGATTTTTACGAAGCAGCGGCAAGTGATGCGGTAAACTTTATTAGGAGAGTGAAGAGGATCCGAAAAAAGCGTGGGCTTCCCGAATTGCGATATGTTATAGCTCCAGGCCCTGGAAGATTTCATTTTCACATTGTCATGACAGGAGGGCTTTTACGAGACGAGCTTGAGAAAATATGGGGGAAAGGGTCAGCAAATACCCGTCGTCTGGAATTCGATAAAAACGGTATCGCAGGTCTCGCTCATTACAACTCAAATCAATTTGATGAGCTTGACTGGTTTGACGGAGAGGATCTATTCTCTGAGTATGACGTGAATTTTGAGACCGGAGAAATCAAGGAGCAAAAATCGAAAAAGAAATATCGCAAAAAGGGAGCAAGACGGTGGAGCGCTTCAAAAAATCTTGTCCGTCCAGAGTGCGAAAGCAGGGAGGGGTATATCTCACAGAAAAGAGTTGAGGAGCTGGCTACGGTGGATTCCGCCAGCTGTGAGGCTTTTGAGAAGATATATCCTGGATATTCCTTCTCACGATGTGAATCTAACTACAACAGCGAAAACGGCGGCTGGTACCTGCACGTGCGGATGCGGCGGCGGCGCGAGAAGAAAGGCAAGAGGGAATAGCGAATAGGCGCAGGAGAGAACGGAATTGAAACGCCGTTCTTTTCGGCGTGGGGTACGGGGAGTATATACCCGACGAGGTCGGGATTCCATACACGGCAGAGCCGTGATGCCATACAGCCTGCGGCTGATTCCATACCCGACGAGGTCGGGATAAAAAATCTCGTTTTCCCGAGATTTTTAGGGGGGTTTAAATTGAGCCCTTTTTTGTTATATAATTGCGATAAAAGCGTGGTTTTTGACGCAGAGAGGAGGCGCGGATATGGCGGAAAAAAAGAATATTGATTGGAACGCGGTAAAAAATCGGTATATTTCCGAGCCTGAGACCTCGTTCCGTTCTCTCGGTGAAGAGTTCGGAATCTCCGCGTCCGCGATTCATCGTCGCGCAAAAGAGGACGGCTGGGCAGGGAAAAGAGAACGGTTTGCGAACAATCTTGAGACAAAAACTCTCGAAAAACTCACCGAGGAGCGAGCTCGTGGGGCTGTTAAGAGGATAAAGAAGCTCTACGACTCTCAGGATAAGCTCGCCGCCAAGGTTGCGGAGGGCATAAAGAAGGTATCGCCTACAAACACTCTGGCAATAAGACAGCTGGTGTCCTCACTGAAGGAGCTACGGGCTATGGAGGGTCTGGTGTCGGCTCCCGCGGAGACGGGGGATGAAGATACCGGAGGCGTAGTTATTCTCGCCGACGTTGAGCAGCTTACGCCGCCGGAGGAAGGGGATATACAACCTGCGGTTGATGATATACAGCCGCGCGGCGACTGATGATATACTCGCTTTAGCGAGCTATGCTCGAAAAAGCGGATGATATACAACGGGCGTGCCCGTTGATGAGGGAACGAAGAGGTAACGAATGGTTAATAGTGATAACGTAGTTTGGAGTCCGCAGCCTAAGCAGGCGGTGTTTATGTCGCGTGGTGAAGACGAGGCACTCTTCGGAGGAGCTGCAGGCGGCGGCAAGAGCGACGCGATGATTGCGGAGGCTCTCCGTCAGATACATATACCTCATTACAAGGGTATAATTTTCCGTAAAACTTATCCGGAGCTGCGCGAGCTTATAGACAAAAGCTGTCTTTTGTATCCCAAAGTCAAAAAGGGAGCGCACTACAACGACTCAAAGCATACCTGGTTTTTCCCAAATGGGGTAAAGATAATTTTCGGCGATATGCACAGGCCTAAGGACCGATTTAAGTATCAGGGACAAGCCTTTGACTTTATCGGCTTTGACGAGCTGACGCACTTTGAAAAGGTGGAATACGAGTATTTAAAAAGCCGTAACAGACCTAACGGGCCGGGCACAAGGTGCTATATAAGAGCAACGGCTAACCCCGGGGGCATCGGTCACGGCTGGGTAAAGGAGAGATTCGTCTCGCCTGCGCCGCCTCTTTCGACGATGTGGGAGAGGGCGGAGATAAATCTGCCAAGCGGTGAGCGACAAATAGGGTGGAGCTCACGCGTGTTCGTGCCCTCGACGGTATTTGATAATCCTGCGCTGCTTGCAAACGACCCCGGGTATCTTACAAAGCTGGCATCACTGCCGAAGGCGGAGAGGGAGGCTCTCTTATACGGCAATTGGGATAGCTTTACGGGGCAGTATTTCTCAGAGTGGAAGAACGACCCCGAGCATTACCTTGACAGACGGTGGACTCACGTTATCGAGCCCTTTGATATACCCGCGCATTGGAAAATATACCGTTCCTACGACTTCGGCTCCGCTAAGCCCTTTTCCTGCGGCTGGTGGGCGTGCGACGAGGAGGGGATACTCTACAGAATATGCGAGCTTTACGGCTGTACGGGCACACCTAACGAGGGTGTTAAGTGGCCGCCCGACAAGCAATTCAAGGAGATTGCGAGAGTTGAGAGGGAGCATCCCTTACTGAGGGGTAAGCAGATACTCGGAATTGCCGACCCCTCGATATGGGACTCCAGCCGCGGAGAGAGTATTGCGGCGACGGCGGCTAAAAACAAGGTAATATTCACGCCCGGAGATAACGCGCGTATTGCGGGCTGGGCGCAGGTTCATAACCGTATGCAGTTTGACGAAGAGGGATATACCAGGATATATTTCTTCACGACCTGCCGCAGTGCTATAAGGACTATACCCACTCTCGTACATTCCGAGACCTTTGTTGAGGACCTGGATACCACGGGAGAGGACCATATTGCCGACGAGGTGAGATATATGTGTATGGCGCGGCCTGTTCCCGCACTGCGCCGCGTTGCAAACGAGGCGAGGGTTATGTATGACCCACTTGATATGATAAACAAGAGTAGGAGAAGGACGTAATGAACGTAAGAAGAGAAGAAGTAAGCCTTGGGCCTGTGCTTGCCCGGGCTATGAATATGCAAACGGTGAGCCCCGATGCCGCTGAAGGTCTTGGCGCCGAGAGGGAGGAGCCCCTCCTCGCAAGGCGGGCAAAAGACAGGGAGGAGGGGCTGCCCGTCGGTACCGAACAGGTTAAATATGCTGAGAGGGTGCTTGCGGAATATAAGGCTCAGAAGGCGAATTTTGATGCTCACGTGGTTGCCGCCGAGGAGTGGTGGCGTATGCGCCATTGGAATGAGATTGAGGGTGAAAAGCCAAGAGGCGAGGGCGAGGACGATATAGAGCCAAAGTCCGCGTGGCTGCTCTCCAACATAGAGAGTAAGCATGCCGACTATATGGATGCTATACCTACGGTTGCGGTGCTGCCCCGAGAGCTTGAGGATGAGAGAGCCGCGAAAATGCTCTCCCAGGTGCTGCCCGTAATCCTGGAGCAAAACGATTTCGTAGATATTTACCACGACGTAACGCAGGCGAAGGTCAAGCACGGCACGGGAATATATCACGTATATTGGGACCCCGATAAGCTCCGCGGCATAGGCGATATCGGAATGAGAGAGGTTGACTGCCTTAATCTTTTCTGGGAGGGTGGAGTTGACGATATTCAGGACTCCGAAAACCTTTTCTACGTTACGAAGATATCGCGCTCGGCGTTGCTTGATGCTTATCCCGAGCTTGCTGACAGACTCCGCGGCGGCGCTCTCTCGGGTACGATTGAGGAGTACACAAGCGACGACTACGTAGATGCCTCCGGCAAGGTTGAGGTGGTGGATTGGTACTACAAGAAGTCGGGAGTACTGCATCTGTGCAAGTTTGCCGAGGGGGTTGTGCTTTCTGCTACCGAGAACGATCCTGAGGCTTATCCTCACGGAATATACGCCCACGGAGAGTATCCCTTCTATTTCGACGTTTACTACAGCATCAAGGGCTCGCCTGCAGGCTTTGGACTTATTGACACGGAAAAGTCGGAGCAGGAGTTTATGGACCGCACGAAGCGCGCTATGCTTCGCAACGTCCTCGGCTCCTCAAGGTCAAAGACCTATATAGGCGAATCGGCAGGAGTCAACGAAAAGGACGTTGCCGACCCTAACGTGGAAATAGTGAAGTTTTCCGGCTCTCTTGACGATAGCAACTTCCGCACGGTGCAGTCGTCGGCGAACGCGGAAACGTATATGAACGTTATGAGCCAGATGGTTAACCATATGAAGGAGACCTCGGGTAATCACGACGTTACGACGGGTAACGCGCCCTCCGGTGTGACTGCCGCCTCCGCTATTGCGGCGCTCCAGGAGCAGGCAGGCAAGACGTCGCGCTCCGCCATAAGCGATTCCTACAGGGTGTTCGTGCGGGTTGCGCGGTGCATTATCGAGCTTATACGTGAATTCTACACGTTGCCTCGCACCTTCAGAATAACCGGTGAGAGAGGAATGAACGAGTACGTTCAGATATCCCGGCAGGATATGGCTAACCGCCGAGTGACGAGGACCGACGGGAAGTCTATCGAGTTTGAGCCTATATACGACGTTGCAGTATCGGCGCAGAAGGCTTCCGCTTATTCCGCTATGGCGCAGAACGAGCTGGCGCTGCAGTTCTACAATGCCGGCTTCTTTGAGCCTGCGAGGGCGGATGCGTCGCTTGCGGTGCTTGAGATGATGGATTTTCGCGACAAAGACAAGATGAGGCAGCTTATTAACCGTAACGGCACGATGTACGAGATGGTTAAGGTACTCTCGGAGAGACTCAGGGCAGCGGAGAGCCTGCTTGGATTACAGCAGAGAGGCGGCGTGACGGCAAAGGGCGGCACAGCTCCCGCGGCTGATGCCGAGATGCCCGAGCAGAACAAGGAGGGTGTCGTAGCCAAGGAGTCCCACGTTACCAAAAAGGCGAGGGCGAGAAGCGCGGAGACTACGGTGCCGAGGTAGGAGTGAAAAGTGAAGAGTGAAAAGTGAAGAGGTGAAGAAATGATACAGGTTTATTTTACTGATGCGGGGGGAGAGCTTCGCGTGGATATGCTCGGACACGGTGACCTCGGAAATATGGAGGGACTCGACGTTATGTGCGCGGCGGCTACGACTCTTGCCAATACTCTCGCTATGAGTGTTATGACTATGGACGAGGGCGGCTGCCTTGAGGAGGAGGCGACCATATACATAGGAGACGATGCTGAGGGTAAGGCAAGAATACTCTGCAAGCCTAAGCCCCAATGCTACAGCGTATTAAAAACGGTTTACGCTACGGTTGTCAACGGCTTTATAATGCTGTCGAGGATATATCCCGAGCACGTGGCGCTTGTGACGGAGTAGGATGCAGGGGGTATATACAGTCGCTGTGCGACTGATGATATACCAAGCACAGCTTGGATGATATACAACGGGCGAGCCCGTTGATGATATACTCGTCAAAACGAGATATACTCGTTTGTGACGGATGATAATCAAGCGCGAGTGAATCTGTGCTGGCACAAGTGAGCCGCGCGCCGATTGCTCCGCGAGCATTTTGCGAGAGCAAAAGAGGAGTGAAACGTCGACGCGACAGCGGCAAGCTCGCAAGGAGTATATACCCGACGAGGTCGGGATTCCATCCACGGCAGAGCCGTGATGCCATACAGCCTACGGCTGATTTCATACCCGACGAGGTCGGGATAAAAAGCCCGATTTTTCGGGCTTTTTTAGGGGGGTTTTTTTCGGGCTTTTTTTGTTGTAGAATATAACCGACAGAAGCCGAGAGGGAGCTCTCGGACTGTGATAGCTTCAAGTGGAGTCGCCCGCCATACGGGCAGAAAGGAGTATTATGGAAATCTTGAAGAAAAGACTTATCAGGCTACCTCTTCAGTTCTTTGCGGAAGGAGCTGAGGGAGGCGCAGACGGCGAAGGCGCTGAGTCTGGTACAGAGAATTCGGATGACATGGATATGTTCATGGCACGAATGGAGCAGAAATACGGTATTACCGACGGTGTGGCAAGTGCACAGGCTGCAGAGGCGGTAAGAGCCGAGGGGAGCGTCGCTCACTCCGAAGAAGCCGGCAACGCGGAAGCAGATGACGAGGGTGCAGCTGCTGCAGAGCCGACAGAGCCAACCGCGGATACGAGGACTCCCGAGGAGGAGTTCGACGAGCTTATCAGGTCGGATAAGTATAAGGGGATCTATGGCAAAAAAATATCTGCCGCCATAGCTGACCGCTTCAAAGCTCAAAGAGATGCAAAAAGCGAGGCAGACAAGCACAAGGCTGATGCTGACAGATACCGCGCAGCTCTTGGCGCCTTTGCTTCAAAGTACGGTAAGAGCGCCGACGATACCGAGGGTATACTTGCCGCTATTGCCGCCGACGATTCTCTTCTTGAGGCAGAGGCTTACAAGAAGGGCACGAGTGTAGAATCGCTCAGAGAATCAATGAAGCAGGCAGACGAGCTGACCCGCACCAAGGGAGAGCTCGAGGACCTCAGAGCAAAGCTTGATGCGGAGGAAAAGGATAAGGAGCTCCGCGCTGATGCTGCCAGGTGGGCAGCCGAGGCAAAGGAGACTGTGAAGCTATATCCCGACTTCGATATTAAGACAGAGCTTAGGAACCCCGAATTTATGAAGTACCTGCAGAGAGACAAGATGTCAGTAACGCAGGCTTACCGACACGCGCACCTTGACGAGATTATGGCGAAAGAGACTGCGGCTATCGAAAGACAGGCCGAGCAGAACGCCGCCAAGGCTGTGCAGAAAAACCAAGCACGTATCCGCGAGGGAGCAAGCGCGGCAAGAAAGGGCCAGAGCACTCCCAAGATTGACGTCCGCAATATGACGGATGCAGACTATGCCAGAATAGAAGATATGCTGGAGCGCGGAGAGCCCGTCACGTTGGGTACCTTCAGATAATAACCGACGTTTTGTCTCCGCGGGAAAAACAAAATTAACAGGAGACAGAAAAATGAAAAATATCGGAATATGCGGATTTAAATTCAATCCGTTTAATCTCTTCGTATTTGAAGAGAGCGACACGGCGGTTCTCTATGAGAATCAGCCCTCTACGGACCCCGGCATTGCCGAGGAGTTCAAAACCTACTACGATAACCGCCTTATCAAGAAGGCAGGCCCCAATCTCGTATACGAGCAGTTCGCGGTAAAGAGACCTCTCCCCAAGGGCAGAGGTAAGACTATCGAGTTCCGCGGCTTCCATGAGCTGGATACCGACGTGGCGGCGCGTAAGCTTGAGGAGGGTCAGACACCCGAGGGTCAGAAGCTCGCTACGTATACTATCTCGGCTATGGTCGATTCTTACGGCGGCTGGGTGCCTCTCAACGATATGGTTATTACTACCTCTATCGACCCTATGGTAACCTCTGCAATCGACGTGCTGTCCACCCAGGCGCACGCGGTGCTCGATAAGCTTATCCGTAACACTCTCGTCACCGACGACGAGGTAAACGATGCACTTGCAGGCGGCGCTGACGCCGAGGCTGAGCTTACCGTGGAAAACCACAAAATCAGCGTGGCTGATATCAGACGCCTCGTAAACATTCTCAAGAGAGTCAATGCGCCTAAGATAAACGGTGCATATCCTCTCATCCTTCATACCGACGTGGCTACGGACCTTACTGCCGACGAGGAATACAAGGAGCTTTATAAGTTCCTGAAGCCCCAGCATCTCGCATCCGGCTACGTTGGCGACGTGGTAGGCGCACGTATCTACGAGACTACCAACGCCCTTATAACCGAAAATGAAAACGGCGTGGCTATCTACCACGGCACTCTTATCGGTGAGGGCTCCTACGGTACGGTTAAGCTGGAGGGCGGCGGTCTTCGCACCATCGTCAAGCAGCTTGGCTCCTCCGGTACTGCCGACCCCCTCGACCAGAGAGGCTCTGTCGGCTGGAAGGCAACAACCGTTACGAGAGTGCTTATTCCCAAGTATCTCGTAAACTACCGCTGCACCTCCAGCTTCAACGGCGTTGACGATGCCGAGGCTGTTATCACGGCAGAGGAAGAATCTGCCTGAATTTAAAAGCTCCGTAGGGTGAGCAGCTTGCTCTGCGGAGCAGAAAGGAAAAATAATGGCTAATAAAAAAACAAATACTGCCGATACCGTCGCGCAGCTTGAGGAAGCTACGCCCGCAAAGGTTGAAGATACCGCGCCCAAAAAGGTGGACTACAACCGGCTTGTCGATGCATTTATCCCCAGAGACGACAGCGCGAAAAAGTCAAAGACTATGAGGCTCTCTCTTAACGGTAAGAGTATCAAGGTGCCTCGCGGTAAGCTTGTTAAGATACCTCTCAAATACAAGCTTATGCTTGTCGAAAAGGCTGCGCTCCGCGATATGGACGACAGCTATAAGGAGAAGCTCCGCCGCGAGCTTGAGAAGGGTAATAATTAAGCGGTCCTCACCGCTGAAAAGGAAGGGGCGCTGCTGTAGGTGGCGCCCCTTTTAAATTACCAAACGATTGTGAATTTCTCCGCGATATCCATAATCCTTTGGCAATTTAAAAGATAAGGAGTAGACATATGACTGTAAACGAAGCATTGCTGCAGGTGGACGGCTACCTGCAGAACAGGGTTGACGAGAGGGAAAAGCTCGTCTGGCTCTCAAGAGTTGAAAAAAGAATAATTGACGAGGTACATTCAAGATATCCCGAGCTTGCAAGGGGTGGGGAGTTCACGGGCTTTACGGCAGATAATAAAGAGACAAAGCTTTGCGTGCCTATGCCTTATGACGAGCTGTACGTGCATTTCCTTGCGGCAGAGATACAGCTGAAGCTCCACGAGCAGAAGCATTATAACAATGAGGTATTTTTATATAATTCGCTTCTTAAGGATTATAAAATTATGCTAAACCGCAGATACCGCCCCGGCGGAGTCAGAAGATATAAGGTGAGGTGACGCTGTTATGATGCCATATATTGAAGAGACCGACAAATCCCGAAGCTATATAAACGAGTTCCGCGGCTACAACCACAGGAGCGTTATATCGGAAAAGGAGATTTACGACGGCTATAACGTCACGAGCGACGAATATCCGCTGCTGACTGCCAGAGCGCCGAGAGGAGATATTAGAACGGTGCCGGGCAGGATACTCGGTATGCTCGGGGACGAGGCTATACTTTATACGAAGGACGGCAGGGTATGGTTCCGCTACGTGGGTAGGCTTGACGATGATGAGGATATCGGCGCATATATTGAGGGGGTAAATTACCAGATGGTGCGTATGGGCGCGAATATCGTGGTATATCCTAACTCCTTCGCGTATAACACCTCCACGGGGAAGTCCGAAAGGCGTGAGCATACCTATACCGTCGGGGAATTCAAGCTGGTTAACTGCGTTGTATTCAGCAGTGGCGACAACGTGATTGAGGTGACGAAGCGCGAGGGGGACGCTTTAATTGCCAGCGGTGAGTATTACTTATCCGTTAATTCCGATACGGGTGAGCCTAGTATTAAACAGAGGACCAACTGGCTGGTAACGGGAGATAGGACTGTAAATGCTGCGCAGGTGTATATCAAGGTGTCGGGCGCGGGGGTTTACGCCGACGAGGTAACAAGCTTTGATATGCACTCCTTCCCCGAGACGCTGAAAATTCAACTTAATACGTCTGCACCGAGCCTCATCAGTGGCAAAAGCGGTTATTTTCTCGTTCAGGGAATAATGGATACTCTGCTTGTGGAGGGGTATTATCACGATAATGCGGACCATTTCCTGCAATTCGAAAAATATGACGGAAGTCTAGTCTATTCGTATCTGAACAGTGGCGCTGTTATCGAATATACGGTGAGTACGCGCGCCTTCGATTACCTTATTGAGTGCAAAAACAGGCTGTGGGGCTGTCTTTGGGACGGACGGATAAATGAAATTTACTGCTCGCGGCTTGGCTCCTGGTCGGATTTCTCTATTCCCTCGGCTGAGGATGCTATCCTTGCCGACTCACCTGCGGTAATCTCCGTGGGCTCGGCGGGTCCCTTTACCGGCGCTTGCCTTGTGGGAGATAATCCCGTATTTTTTAAGGAGGATATTATACATAAGGTATACGTTTCAAGCACCGGAGCGCACCAGGTCTACAACGTAACGGGTCGCGGTGTGGCTTTGGGCTCGGGTAGGTCCATAGCACGCGCGGGAGATATGATTATTTATCACTCAAGAGGCGGCTTCGTCGCCTTCGACGGGTCGGGAACCACTCTTATTTCCGAGGACCTTGGCAGCTTAAAATATACGGGAGCCGTCGCCGGGGCGCAGGGCGAAAAATACGTTGCCTACTGCAAGCGCGGCGGAGATGGGTATATTTTCACCTACGATACGAGGTACGGCTTTTGGCATAGAGAGTTAGCTCCCGGGGAGGTCTCCTTAATGACGGAGCAGGGCGGCGCGCTCCTTATGGCTGTAAATGACGGATACTTGGCTTATTCGTCGGAGGACGGCAGCGAGGTCGTGGATTATATGCTTGAGACGGGAGAGATAGGCTTTTCTACTCCCGACAGAAAATATATATGCCGTATGGATATACGGGTTCTGCTTGATTTTAAATCAAGGTTTAACGTCTGGATACAGTACGATACCGACGGAGTATGGCGCGAGCTTGAGAGGCTTGTGGGTATAAATCCCGTGCCAAAAACCGAGACGGTACATATTATGCCCGTCAGATGCGACCACTTCAAGCTGAAGGTGACGGGCAAGGGAAAATTCAAGCTGTACGGTATCGCCCGTGTGCTTGAGAGCTCGGAGGACTACTAATATGGGAATAAGATTTGACCCCCCTACACTGACGGGGAGCCCTGCGGAGCAGCTGGAGCAGCTGATGCGGTGGGTTACTAATTTGTGCGAGAAGCTGAACGTTATTTTCGCAATGCTGGAGGATAAAGGAAAATGAATAAAAAGAACAGAAAAACGCAACCCGGAAAGAAGTTGCTTTTCGGCGGGGTATCAGATTCCCCTGCGGCTGAGGTTGGCAAATACGTAGGCGGCCTGATATCAGACGGTATAAGCCCGCTTATTGGCGGCTCAAAAAAGGAAGAGACGAACTCCGGAAAACCGAGTGGGTCTATAAGCACGTCAACGGAGGATGCTGTATCAAAGGCTTTGGGATTAAATACTCCTCGAGAAGAACCGACGGTTGACACTCCCGAGAGCCCCTCCGACGTTGCGGACACAGTCGGCACCGTGGCACCCGATGCCGAGGAGAAGGTGGATAGCACCGAGGAAGCCTCAGCCGAGGAGCCGGTGAAGGACTATAACTACTACTATGACCGTGAGCGTGAATACTACGAGAAGTATTTCGGGCGCGATGAGTTTGAGTACGATGCGGATGCTGATGAGCTTTATCAGCAGTACAGAGCCCAGGCTCTCAAAAGTGCAGACAGAGCAAGGCGCGATACGGTAGCCCAGGCGGCAGGTCTTACGGGCGGCTACGGCTCCTCCTATGCTGCGGCTATGGGTACGGCGGCGTACAATGATATTATGGAAAATGCCGACGCGATGGCGCTGGAGTTCTATAATGCCGCAAAGGAGCGCCACGATGCCGAGGGAGAGAGACTGCTTACGGAAGCGGAGCGCGCAGGGGCATACGGTGATATGCTTTACAAGGAGTCGCCCGAGTATCAGGCGGCGGTGGCTGCTCTGGGGAACGAAAACGGCGGTGATGAGGAATACGAATTATTGCAGAGCCTCAGGACTACCAAGGGTATCTACGACTTTGACGGCGAAAACGATACCGGGGCAACCTGGTACGACGAGGCTATGAGGATTTATGCAGGAGTCGCAACGGGCACCAACCGTAACGTTAAAGAAAAGTATCTCGGCGAGCATAAGAATTATACGGAGGCTGAGATTCGCTCTGACCTTATGACCTGGGAGGACAAAGAGGGCAACCACATGAGCCGCGAACAGGTGGATTATCTTGTAAATGAGATAATGGGCCGAAGGGAGATTGCATATATTTCCGCTTTGGAGAGCGCGGACGGAGTAAAGCTGCTAGACTACGTAAGCTCCCTTGCGGACAGCGGTATCAGCGGAGAGGAGCTATACGATAAGCTTTCGGCGTTTACGGATAAATCCGGTAAAAAGCTCACAAGTGAGCAGATAATAATACTTATGACGTCAATATAGGAGGCGCTTATGTATACGAAAGAACAGGCGATTGCAGCCTATAATAAAAAACATTCAACAGGGGGCGGAGTGGCTAAGGCTGCTTCGCCCGTCTCCTCAGGAATCACAAAGGAGGAGGCTATACGGAAATATGATGCGAAACAGGCGGAGCGCTATAAGCTGAAGGTTATTAACGAAGCCATTGAGAGGGCGAGAAGTGCGCCGACCTACGAGACGTATATACCGGAAAAGTATAAGGAAGTAGCGGAGTCTCCGGAATTTAAGGAATATGCGGCAAAATGGAAGCCGAAGAGCAAATTTCAGGAGTGGCTCCAAGGAACCTCGGGCGAGCAGTACGCGTATATGACAGACGAGGAGAGAGCTCTTGCTGATTTCGTTATAAGCAAAGACGGAAGAGGTATCTACGCATACGAGGATTTCTACAAGGAATACGACGAGGAGCTTAAGAGAAGGGCGTTTGCGGACCAAAAGTACAGAGCTGAAAACGCTGTCGGGTTCTGGGAGAAGGCGGGCGTATCGCTTGAGTCGCTCTACCATACCGCAGCGTCGGGCTTAACAGAAGCTCCCACGCAGCTTATGAGATACGTGGCAGGTAAGGAGCTTGAGGACAATCCATACCACACAATGACGTCGCAGATACAAAGAGCAGGGGTATCTGAGGATATGTCGGGCTTTGGTAAATTCCTCTATAACACGGGTATGTCTATGGCGGATAGCGCTATAAGCATAGGCATCGGCACACTCTTAGGCGGCGGAGCAGGCAGCGCGGTTAGCGGAGCCGTATCCTTAGCTATGATGGGCAGCGAGGCTATGTCAAGCGCCGTTATGGGAGCGAAAGAGAGAGGTCTTGACGACGGTAAAGCGCTCTTTCTCGGCGTTCTCTCCGGCACGATTGAAGCTGTAACCGAGAAAGCAGGACTTGACGCGCTGTTTGATACAAAGCTTTTCAAGCAGTCGGTAGTTAATTACCTTTGGAAAAACGTCGGCTCTAACGCAGCTGAGGAAGCAACAGCCGAGGCGCTGAATAAGATAGCAGATATCGCTGTCGCGGGCGCGAATTCGGAATTTATGCTCTCCGTAGAAGAGTACGTTAAGTCGGGTATGTCTCAGAGCGAGGCAATAGGCAAGGCTGTGCTTGATAGCTTCGGAGACGTTGCTCTGTCGGGAGCCAGCGGCGCGCTTATGGGTCTCGGCTTTGGCGGTTTAGGCGCTGCCAAGAGCAGTATCAGACAAGGCTCCGCTGACGTCAAGTCGGGCAGGGAGATACTAGACCTTGAGCATACGGAAAATTTACTCTACGAGGCGGCAAAGGCTTCGGGGGTAGAGAATATCGGTAGAACTCTCGAAAAGGCGCAGAGCGCGAAATTAGGCTCGCGTAAGCAGGCAAAATACACGGGAAAGCTTGCGCGCGAGGTTGCTGATTTGGCGGCAGAGAGGGAGAGCGAATACCTTACCGAGGACGAGGTAAGGCACCTCGAGGGCGACGAGGGCGTACAGAGGTACTATGCCGATATGACGGAGTTTGAACAGAAGGCAGAAAATCTCGGCGCTATGAGAAAGATGGCTCAAAGAGATGCGCTCAAGGAAATCCTACTCACGGAGGATATAAAGGCATCAAAGGCACAGACAGACCCCGAGAAGAAATACAAGGGCGAGACTCTTAAGGCATACAAAGAGGGGCTTGAACAATTCAAGGGAAGCGCTGACGAATACCGCCTCTGGTGGACTACTGCCTACTCTCTCGGACTTGAGGCGCGCGGCAAGAGACTGACGGATATGGTGAATACACTCTCCGAGAGAGACCGCCGCGGCGTGCTGTCTATGCCTTCCGGAGCTGTTGCGGCAGCCTTCAGAGCAGGAGTTGATTACAACAGAGCCGTTGACGCGGAGCAGGGAATAATAAACCTGGCGAAACAAAAAGCCGCAGAGAAAAAGGCAAGCGCCGAGAGGGAGAGCGCGGCAAGCGATACCGACGGTAAGGCGGAGAAGAGGAGCGAAAGCGGCTCCCGACACGCGGATATCACGAGCGAGGGGGTTAAGAGACGAAAGCTCACTCCCACGCAGAAGCAAGGCGTGAAGAAGGTGGAGTTGCTTGCGCGTGTGCTTGACGGCTTTGCTTTCCGCGTTGAGACCGTGGAAGAGAATTCCGACCTGCGAGACACTAACGCATATATAAATTACGATACCAAGGGCGGAGTGCCCGTCATACATATAAATATCGAAGCCGGAAGAGAGGGCAGAGATATCGGCAACTATGCTCTCGAGGCAGCCCTCACTCACGAGTGTGGCCACGGTATAAAAAAATATGCTCCCCGACAGTTCGAGGAGCTGAAAAGGTTTATAAAGAAGAATTTCTACACCGAGGGAAGCTGGGATGCGGCAGTCAGAAGAAGGCAGTCGCAGTATGAGGGAAGGCTTAAATCCGAGTTCTCCTGGGAGAAGGCAGAGGAGGAGGTTGTAT
>JAFUPM010000026.1 GCA_017481225.1 Clostridia bacterium | reverse complement strand
ATACCCACCCCTCAATAAATGCGTCAACCAGATACTTGGAGTCGGAGTAAAGGGCTACCTCGCAGGGCTCCTTCAACGCCTCGAGCCCCGATATAGCCGCGAGAAGCTCCATTCTGTTGTTTGTAGTCTCCCTCTCGCCGACCGACGGCTCGCGCTCGTATTTTCCGTAGACGAGGATTGCACCCCACCCTCCCCTTCCGGGGTTACCGCGGCAGGCGCCGTCGGTGTATATCTGTACCTTTTTCATTTATATTCCCGACGTCCCTTTTTTAAGGAGTACGCGCCCTCCGTTTCTTTGATAGCTCAATCTGAGCCCTCGTTATGCAGAGCATTTCGCTCCGCTTCTAATGCTAATCGCCCTCCGCGAAAGTCATACTCCGCGAAAGTCATACTCCGCGAAAGCCATACTCCGCGAAAGCCATACTCCGCGAAAGCCATACTCCGCGAAAGCCATACTCCGCGAAAGCCATACTCCGCGAAAGCCGCACTCCGCGAAAGCCATACTCCGCGAAAGCCATACTCCGCGAAAGCCATACTCCGCGAAAGCTCTTTTTTGTTTTATTAAGGGGCTGTCTCAAGCTATTGAGGCAGCCCCTTTGGTTTAGTCGGCTTTACGCCACGTATTGTTATTAGTTAGTTGCGGAGTCACCGTCGGTGCTGCTGTCGGCATCGTCAGCCTTGAAGTCATAACCGAGCTTGGTGTTCTGGAACTTGATAACGTACTTTGTGAAGTTGCCGTTTTCATCCTTGAAGGAAGCATCGTAAGCGGGAACGAACTCCTCTTCGCCGTCATGCTCAACCTCCTCGAATGCTACCGCGGTAAGGTAGTAGAAGAGCTTATCGAACTGGAGACCTGCGCGGATATTATCCTCGCCGTACATCTGCTCGTAGTAATCGTAGGAGGAGCCGTAGTACTCCTTGCGGTACTCCTTGAATACCTCGTCGGTTACGATGAACTTGGAGCCGTCGTTCTTAAGACGGAACATCTCCTTATTCTTCTCGGCATTCTCCTTAGCTTCCTTCTCAGCCTTCTTGTTCTCCTTGTCGGAGAGCTTGTCGTCCCACTCGTAGTCTGCCTCGTATGCGCCAGATGCAATATCTGCATCAACGAAGCCCGAAAGAACGGCTGCCGCGTCGGACTCGAGAGCCTTAGCTACAACGTAAAGCTTAACCATAGGAGTAAGGAACTCCTTAGCCTCGTCGGTTATAGCCTTCTCCCAGTCGCCGCCGTGAGTAGCCTTTGCGTTGGTTCCGTGCTCGGAAACGAGGAATGCCTCGAAGTCGGCATTGTACCAGCTGTAGTAGGAGTTGGAGGTGTTGTAGTTTTCCTTATAGAACTTATACTCGTAGCTCTCGTAGAGGTGGTCGTAGTACTCCTCAACAAGGTCCTCAAGACCTGCCCAGGAAACAATCTTTACAGACTCGTCGATAATAGAGTATATCTCCTTACCGATCTCCTTAACGATGTAGGTTCTGTACTCATCGTCAAGAGTGTGCTTAACAGCGTCAAGCTTCTCGGTGAAGATAGCCTCGCCTGCAGTCTTGCCGTCAGCATTCTTTGCGCCTACGATAGCGGCAATCTTGCCGTCAACGGCTTCCTCAAGAGTCTCATCGTAAATCTCAGCCTTTACGTTGCTGAAGAGGTTGAGAGCCTCCTTCGCGTAGTTGGTTCTGGCAAGGGTGAACTTGGACTTCTGGTCAGATGTGGGAGTATCCGCGCTACTGTCGGAGGTAGCGTCTTCAATAATCTTCTTATTGTCCTCGTATGCCTTCTGCTTTACGAAGAACTCCTCTGCAGCCTCGTCCTCAGCCATATTCGCTGCAATCCAGGTAAGCGCTGCGTTGAATGCGTCTACTTCATCGCCCGAGGGAGTCTCGCCGGCTGTCAGCTTCTCAAGAGTGGGAACTGCCTTTTCAACGTTCTTGAGTGCGAAGAGATAATAGAGCTTCTGAAGGTCAGCGTCTGCGGAATTATTCTCGTAAACGTCGCTCTTTATAGCATAGAGCTTCTTGATAAGCGCGTCTGCGGAGTTCTTGTCGAAGGTCTCGGTCTTAGAGGAATCCTTCGCGTAGATGTCAATAAGCTCGGCAACGAGAGCCTTTACGGTCTTTGCGCTCTCGCCCTCGCCCGACTTGTAATCCTCGCTCTCAAGAGCCTCGAAGCTGTCAGCCTTCAAAGAGGAGCCGAGAAGGTCCTTAAGAAGTGCGGTAGCGTCGATTTCGGGAACGTCGTAGTAGTAAACGGGGTAAATGTGGTAGGTAAGCTCCACGTCCTTAAGGTCGGGATTCTCCTCGTTTGCGATATGCTCGTGAGCTGCGTTGTTCTCGAGCTTGGTGCTTTCCTTATAGGTCTTATCGGTAATAGTAGCAATTTCCTTACCCTCGGACTCAATAATCCACTCAATACCAACCTCGGAGTAGGTGTACTCCTTGCCGTCCTCAACGAGAGTGAACTCGTTTGCCGTGGTCTTGTCCTTAGTCTCTGTGCCGTCGGTGCCTGTAACCATCTTGTAGGTGGTGAAGGCAACGTCGCTGCCAACCTTAACGGTTACGCTGTCGTAATTTACGCCCTCCTTGAGAGCAACTACGTCCTTGCCGTCGCCGATAAGGAACTTAACGAGAGCGTTGTTCTCCGCCATAGCCTTAGAAAGGGTTACTACCTCGTAGAGAGCCTTCTCGGTTTTGGTAACGGTCTCGTCCTCACCGCCTGCAACGGGAGTAGTCTCGGTCCAGGTCTTGGTGTAGGAAATAGCTACCTTAACCTCGTCGTCGTCACCGACGGTTACAACCTTGCTCGCAGAGTTTGTGGAGTAGATGTAATCCTTGATATCGCCGATATTCTCAAAGTCTATGGCAGCCTTGAGAGCCTCGAGGAAATCGTCCTCGGTGTTGTCCTCAGAGCTTACGGAGCCGAGGTAGATATTGTGGGGAACCTTCGCGCCGCTATTGGAGTCGGTAACGTTGGTTTCCTTCATCTGTGCATACTCGTAAACGTAGGACTTGCCGTCCTTCTCGTAGGTAACGTAGTAGCAGTAGTAGAGAACGTCGTTCTCGTCGAAGCTGCCCTCCTCGAGCTTGTCGCCTGCCTTAACGATAGCGGCGGAAACGTCGCCGTAAATCTTCTGGCTCTCTACAAGAGCTCTGACGATAGGGTCAGCGGAATAGGTTCCGTCCTCAATTTTCAGCTCGCCCAGCTTCTTAAAGAAGGCGTTTACATCGAACTCAGCTTCGATGTTGTCGTTAAGATCCCTGTCAACGAGGCTTTCCGCACAGCCCACAAGAGCCATAACAGCCATAACGATGACAAGAATCATAGAAATAATTCTCTTTTTCATTTTCTCTTCCTCAAAAGTTTTATTTTATCAAAGCGCGAGCGCACCCGCGCTTATATTTAAACAAAGATATTATAGCATATACATTCGGAAAATGCAAATGTTTTTTTAATATTTTTTAAAATAATGCAAAATCCTTACTGCGCCGCTGAAATTTTGGGGTAGCCCTCGTCCTCGTCAATCTCCTCTCCGTTAAGAAGCGAGAGATAGCTGCGAGCAATTTTCTTGAAGGCAAAGGCGGAGATATAGAAGTCGTGAACCTCCTCCGTTCTCGTGCCCGAGGGGCTCTCTCTGTAAAGAGAAACCATATAGCGTCTGTCGTCTATTCTGTAGAAGTCGTAGCCGTAGGTTAACGCCTCGCCCTTTATCTTGAAGGCAAAGCGCATAGCAAGCCTTCCGTTCTCCTTAAGAGCAGCCGTCTCCTCCTTTGTAAGGTCGCTGAAGGTGCCCGTGTAATGAGTATTGAATATTACGGAAAGCATAGTCTTGAAGTTCTCCGTGCCGAGAGAATCGTAGTACGACCACTTGTGTAAGTATACGTTCGTAAGGGATATTTCCTTCTCTCCCGCATAGTCAAGCAGCCGCTTAACGAGAGTGTCGGACGCGTTGTCGCTTACCGATACCTTTACGTCAACCTGGTCGTACGCCTGACCGCCCTCCTCGGGCATAGTATCGTAGAGCTTACCGTCGTAAATATACTTCTCGTTATGGTCCACACGGAAGTTATACTCGCCGTAAATGTCGTCCATATAGAAGCCAAGCTCTATTCTCTCGATATCCGAGTAGCTGACGGCGGCAAGAGTTTTCCTCGCCCAATAGTCAACGAAGCTCATATCGAGGAACGCCCATCTCTCGTCGGAAACCTTCGCTATTACGTCGTACATATCCGAGCCCACGTATCTTGAGCCGTCTGCAAGCTCGTCGCTGATATAGAGAGTAGAGCCAAGCCTGTCGTCTAAGAAGTAATCGTAAACGTCATTTCCCGAGGTGGATTTAATAGGCGTTATGGTTCTGGGAACCTCGAAGTAGATTGTATTTTTATACAAGCCGTACTTCTTCATATTTGCGGGGGTAAGTCCAACCGCCACGGTCTCAGTACCCACAAGTCCCTCCGAGGTAGTGGAGGAGGAGTCGATGCTGATACCGCCGAGGAGTCTTGCAACCGCCTCGCTGGCAGTGGAGTCAAGGGCGTATATGCTGTATCCGCCCGTGAGGGTGTTCTTGTAGAGCGACTCTCCGTAGAAGGCCTCTCTCTCCGATGCGTTGACAAACTCAAGTGAGGTAATAAGCTCCTCCGTGACGTAATACTCAACGGAGTCAATGTCGTAGGAAACGAAGTCCATAAAGCTCTGAAGGAGGAAGGGACCCTTGTAGGCTTCAATATTCTGGCCAAGACCGACCTTCTTTCCCATAAGCGACGCCTTGATAGCTCCGTTAATACCGCCGTCCTCAATCTGCGAAAGGTCTATCATACCGCTTGCCGCTTCAAGCTCCACCCCGTCAAGAACCAGGGCGTAGGAGTAGCTTACAAGAGATGCGGGACCTATGGTTTCAGCCTCGGCGTATCCGCCCGTGGAGGTGGGCGCGAATATCTGGACTATGTCCTTGACAACGTAGGTGTAGGTAACCTTATCCGCGTTATTCTCGGTATAGGTCACGTCAAACTCCAAAGGCTCCGCAAGAGTGCCGACGGTCATACCCTTTATGGCGGAAATCACCTCTTGGGGTATACCCGTGTTGAGTTTTTGCATATCTATAACCGCGTGAGCAGAGGTGTAAGCCTCGGCGCTTTCATCGGTCTGTACGGTGTAGTCGTAGGTCACCTTAACGTATCTCGAATCACCAACGGCAGCCGTATTGTCGGTAATGTCCTCTCTGTCGGTGAAGTGGGATTCAATAGCGCGAATGGTGTAGGTGTACCTTGCTCCGTCGGAGACAAAGTTGGAGTTGACGATATCCGTCACCGTCACGCTCTGCCAGCCCGCGTCCTTGATTTTCGCGCCGCGAAGCACGGCGGCAACCGTATCCGCAGTCTTTGAGTTCAGTCGGAGAGTAAGCTCTCGGTTATTACTTAAGCCGTATCCGTTGCCGCCCTCGTCTAAGTTCTCCCAGAGTCCTACGCCGTACAGAGAAACAGCGCTCGAGCCCTTGACGATAACCGCGGCGTCCTTATCGGTGGGTACTACGTCGCCCTCGTTATCGTGGAGAGTGTTCTTCCACTGCTTTAAATCGGTGGTGTAGTAGGGCTCCCAGGTCTTGTTCTCAATTCTGCCCTGCGCGATAAGCCTGGAGCTTATAAGCGACACAAATCCGTTGAGAACGTAGCTGAAGTTTGTGGAAAGAGAGTTGTAAATATAATCTCTTCCCTCGATAGTGAAGTAATAGCCCGAGCCGTCAATGGCAAGGTCGCCCACGTGAATGGTTCGGGTGACGGTATTCTCCTCCCCGTCAAGAACGGTAACCGTTATGGTTTTTCTCTCGCCTTCCCCAAGGCCGTAGCGGTTAAGGGCTCTCTCCCTCTCCGCGCCCTCGGCAGGCAGGGGCATTCTCTCGTCGAAGTAAAGCGCGCCGACAGCCACCATCATATAGGTGAGCTTGTAGACGTCGTAGCCGATAGAATTATCGGTTCCGTAAAGCGAGGTGTAATTGAAATCCTCCTCCGCGTAAACGATAGGCGGCAGGTAAATTTCGCGGTTGTTATAAGCGTCGGTGTAGTAGAAGATAAAGTCCTTCTTCGGGTCAGCCTTGCCAACTCCAAGGTCATATCTTATTGCGCCGAAGTTCTGCTTCACGCCGTCCTCGTCGGTATATTCACCGTCGAGGTTCTGTACGGCGTTCTCTCTGAAGTGAGGATAAGCGACAGCCTGACCCGCATAGGTGGACTCGCCTATGCTCTCGATAATTTCGGGCCCGACCTTGCCGCCGTCATCCTCTCCCTTCGCCTCAAGGGCTCCGATAATTGCCGAAACCGAGGCGTAGAGAATTATGAGAAAGACAAGCACCGAGGCGGCTATAACAGTACTCAGCTGCTTAGGTGTAAGCTTTTTTTGTTTTTTCTGTATCACTTCTCCGCCTCCTTATCTGAATTTGCGCTTTGTGCGGACGAAGATGCCAAGAGCAAGCACCAGGGCGGGTGCGAGCATAACCAGAACCGTAAGAACGGTACGGCTGGAGGAATTAAGTCCGCGAAGGATAATCTCCTCCTCCATAGTGTCCGAGTTGTATTCGGTGGTATTCGTCTCGAGAATTGTCTGAACCAGGAAGGGCTTTCCGCCGAGCTTCTCAGAGTTCATAGATACTCCGCCAAGCTCCAAAGACGCGTGCTCGTCAATTCTTGAAATATTCTCAACGAGGGCGGACATAACGTCAAAGTTCGCGTAGGACGCCTCGCCGAGTATATCGTTGGAGAAGGCGTCACCGCTGGGTGTGCAGAAAACGTAGGAATATTGGTATTCGCCGGTATATTGGTCAATCTTCATTCTTGTGGTAACGGCGGAAAGGTCCATTCGTCCCTTGCGGGCTGCGTCGTGGGTGACGTTGTCGGTAAGAATACCGTCCGTATCCGTCTCCTTCGCCTTCGCCACGTCTGAGGAGTAGAAGAAGGGCGCGTAATTTCTGTCTATGGAAACGCTGCCGTCCTCGTTTCCGCCCCCGGAGGGACCGAAGGAGCAGTTAATGTAGCCCGTATTCGAGAACGCCATAAGAGGTGCGCTGGGAAGGGTTGCGAAATTCTCGTAAATCGCCATACCGTAGCTCGCCTCGTCGGTGTCGTATGCGCCGAATATTTTGGTGTGTGAGCCGTCGTCGGTTGCCATATAATACTCATCGTCAACAACAACACTGCCCGAGATATCGAATCCCCACTCGTAGAGGAAGCTGTTGAAGGCGGGCATCTTCTGCAGGCTTGCGGGGTCAGCCGCAACCATAATAGAGCCCTGCTCCATAACGAGATATCTGTCCAGCTTCTCGGTCTCCGAAATATAGGAGAAGGAGCCAAGCTGTGTTTCGTCTACCTCAAAGTCGGTTTTCGGATTGTTGATTATAAGCAGCACGCAATCCTCGGGAACGTCGCCCTCGCGTGAGAGGTCCCAGGTTTTCACCGCAAGTCCTCTGTCAGAGAGAAGGTAGTACAGCTCTCTTGCCGCCTCGTTCTCCTCGCGAGAGGGATTTTCACTGTCATAGTAGGTTTCGCCGTGGTTGGTCACGAAGTACGCCGCGGGGCGGTTTTTCGCAGTTACGGACATAAGTATAGAGGTCATTCTGTACTCGCCGTTGTAGGAATAAAGGTTATCCTCGCTATCGCTGACCCAAAGGGCATTTGCGCCTATTACTCTGTATCTGTCGCCGTAGGAAATTATAATATCCGTCGGAGCGATATCGGTAAGAGAGGTAGCCTTATATTTTGACACGGCTGTGGGGTTATAGGCAACGTTCACCGTTTCCACGTCCACTCTGTCGTACATATTCTCAAGTCCGAGAGCGAGGAAATAGGTAAGCCTTGTTATCTGGCTTGCCATAAGCACGTCGGGGTCGGAGCAGAAGGTTATGGTTATCCTTCTGTCATCGTCCTTAAGCTCGTTTATAAACGAGGTATGCTTTGCCATCTCGTCGCTTACGGTGTAGAAGCTCTCGGGAGTCATATCTATATACAAAAGCTTTTGTACTCCGAAATAGGTCAGCACAAGGTTCAGACCGAGCAGCACCGCGACTACCGCAGCCGTGACGGCCGCGAGGGTGGCTTTGCCCGTCCCTCCCCTGAGAAACTTTTTGAATTTCATATCTTAATTTTACCTGTTCTTTCTTCTGATAAGCATTACTGCGCCGAACACACCGAGTATTGCAGGCACACTAAGGAGCAGAGCCGTGTATATCTTGGCCGTTCCCATAGTAAGGTTTTCGAGCAGCCCCGTGTTATAAACTATACTGTTGGTTCCGTAGGGCATATCTCCCCTCTCGAAGAATACGTCGAGCAGAGAATAAACGAAGTCCTTGTTTGCATATCCGTTGGTTACCATAGCGTCGGTTGCGGTAAGGTAGACACTGGGGATAAAGAATAGCCCCGAGGTTTTGCCGCTGTCACCAACGTGGGTGGAGTAAGCCGCTATGGGGTATGAGCCCTCGCTGTCTACGACGGCACCGCCTGCGTAGCACTCGGAGGTGGGAGAGGTAACGAGCAGAGGCTTTGCCGAGCCCGACAGAGCAAGGGGAGCCACGTCCTTAAGTATAACGCTGCCGCCGAGGCTGTCGATTTTCGCCTCCATATCCCGCGCCACGGTATTGTCCTCCGACCCGTCAAGCTCGCAAACGAGAGTGAAGCCGTCGGTGGTAATGGCGTTGTTCATATCCTTAACCGTCTGCATCTCACCCCCCTCGGTTTTCTTTACGGATATTCCGTACTCCTCAAGGAGAGAATAGAGGTTAGGAAGCCGCTTTGCGTAGGGGTCAACGGTGACGAAGATATCTCCGCCGCCCTCGGTGTAGCTCTTTATAAGCTCGTATTCGGCAATAACGCCCGAGCCTTTTCCGCGCTCTATATCGGTTGTGGGATTGGAAATTATTATAAGCTCCGCGTCCTCGGGAACAGAGGTCAGCGAGCTGTCCTTAAGGTTCAGGGTTGAAACGTAGTAGCCCGCACAGGTGAGAACGCTGTTAAGCTCGGGGCTTGCGGACTCGCCGTGACCTATGGTGAAGTAGGCTGTGCCGTGGTTGTCGTTAAGAACCCAGGCAACCATAGACGCGAACTTCTCCTCGCCGTTATAGGAGGTGATGTAGTAGCTCGAATTAAGGGTGTAGAAGTCGGCGTAGCCAACTCCCGAAACGATACCCGTCATAACTCTCCAAGAGGTGTCGGTGCTGAAGATGACGGAGGTGTTATGAAGGACGTTATCCTTGCCCTTCATATCCTTTTTGTATATCTCAAGCTCGTCGGCGACGTCCTCGCCGGTGTTGCAATCGTACTTGGTTATGAGGTTTATATATCTGATTGTTATAAGCTCGGGGTACTTCTCCTTAAAGCGGAGAGCAGTCTCTCTTACGTAGCTGCCCGTGCTGTCGGCTATAACCTCGTCCTCGCTTTTACAGAAGGTGACGGTTACTCTCTTGCCTCCCTCGTCGCTCGCCCTCTCGAACACCTCGGAGAAGGTGTCGCTTATAGAGAAGTCGGGCTCCTCGGGCACGTAGAGATACAGCTCGAAGTAGGAGCTGAGAGTATAGCATATTACGTTTACAAACACAACCGCCGCGATAATAATTGCCACAAGCAATCCCGAGGCAAAATTACGTCCGCGCAGGAAGGATGTAAACTTTTGTTTGAAATTATTCATCTTTTTATCCTTCTATCAGTTGTATCTTCTGCGGTCGTATACGCGAATTGTAAAGTAGATAAACAGAGCGGCAGCGGAAATATAGTATACCAGCGAGGAAAGCTCGAAGTAGCCGTTGGTGAAGCTATGGAATCTTGTGAAAATCGAAATTGCGTCAAGCACAAATCTTATCCAATAGTTGGAGGGAACAAGGCTTGTCAGAAGGCTGATGCCGAGGAGGGCGAAGATTATCGCTATGGTGCCGACGGCAGCCGAGAGCTGGTTTTCCGTAAGAGCCGAGACGAAAAGTCCGATAGCAATAAATACCATACCTACCAGCAGAAGGGCGATAACGTTACCCACTATAACCGCCCACTTTATCGCCGCATAGGGCAAAAGGAGGAGGAAATAAAGGGAGGTGAAAATAAGCGCGCCTGCGAACATTACGTAGGAGGCAAGGAATTTGCCCATAACCATAGAGGGTATGGAAACGGGAGAGGTGAGCAGAAGCTGCTCGGTTTTAGTCTTTCTTTCTTCACTGAACGACTTCATTGTAAGTATGGGAAGTATAATAGCCGAGAAAAGAAGCATTGCCGTGAAGTAGGAGGTGGAATCCGCCGTCATGGAAAACAGCGTGGTATAGGAGAATATAATTCCCGCAACGGCGAGGAACAGAACCAGAAATACGTAGCCTATTACTCCCGTGAAGTAGCCGCGAAGCTCTCTTTTAAATATTGCAAGCATCTTTTTTCTCCTTATCTTTCGGTTTTGCCGCCTGAAATTTTGCGGTCGGATTTGTCTACTAGTCTTATGAATATGGATTCAAGGTCGCCGCCAACGGGAGCAAGCCCAACCATAGGCCAGCCGTTCTGCGCGCACACGTTAAATACGGAGCGACGGACGTCGGAGCTTCCTGCCGACTCCACGGCGTAGATAAAGGCATCCCCGTCCCTGCCCGAGAGCTGCTCTGCCGAGCGCACTCCGCTAATCCTTTTCAAAGCGGGCAGCACGGCGGAGGATGTACCGACTATCCTTACCTCGTGCTGATAGCCGTCCTCTATGGTTTTGGTAAGCTCGTCCACGCGCTCGTCGGCGATAATCCTACCCTTGTTGATAATGATAACTCTCTCGCACACCGCCTGCACCTCGGCAAGAATGTGTGTCGAAAGAATGACGGTATGACGCTTACCCAGGTTACGGATAAGATTTCTGACCTCAAGTATCTGTTTCGGGTCAAGTCCAACCGTGGGCTCGTCGAAAATAACCACCTTAGGGTCGCCAATAAGAGCCTGAGCTATACCCACTCTCTGCTTGTAGCCCTTAGAGAGGTTCTTTATGAGCCTGTCCTTTACGTCGGTGAGCTTAACCACCGAGAGTATTTCTTTTATGTGGGCTTCTCTGTCGAACTCCACCTTCTTCAGCTCGTATACGAAATCTAAGTACTCCCTTACGGTCATCTCTCCGTAAACGGGTGGCTGCTCGGGGAGGAAGCCTATGTATTTTTTAGCCTCTATGGGGTTATCGAGTATGTTTATACCGTTGATGTACGCCGCCCCCGAGGTGGAGGACAGATAACCCGTAAGTATATTCATAGCCGTACTCTTACCTGCGCCGTTAGGGCCAAGCAGACCGACTATTTCACCTGCGCCAATCTCAAAGCTGACGTCGTTTAACGCGTAGTTTGAGCCGTATCTTTTAACAAGATTTTCCGCCTTTACCATTATATTACCCTTTCCATACTCGCGTATGGCCTTTCTTTACTTGGTAGTGACTGTTGGGCGTAAGCTCGCCCTGCGGCAGGGTACAATTTCCCCCACCCAGAAAATTCACCCTCCTAGTATATCATATAATTATAAATAAATTGTGAACGAGTAATAGAAAAACCGAGGATAACTCAAAAATTTTTAACCGAAATGTGTGAATTTTTTATAACGGCAGCCAAAAAGCCCTTTTTCTTCTTGAATTTCCGCGGGAAAAATGTTATAATTTAAGAGCAAAGCAAAGCAGACCGCAGCTCTTATACAGAAAAACGAAATCGCGTTTTCTGCAAGGAAAACCACAGCTTATTACGAAAGCGAAAAACGCACCGAAAGGCAAAAGCAATGATTACTCTGATTGATAAATCGAAGGGCTTCTATAAGGCGAACCTTCATTGCCATACAACCAACTCCGACGGACGTCTCTCTCCCGAGAAAATCAAGGAGGAGTATATGCGCCGAGGCTACTCCGCGGTTGCCTTCTCCGACCACGAGCATCTGATTGATAATTCTCATCTTACGGACGAAAACTTCGTTGCTATCACAGCCTGCGAGATTGCAATAAAGGAGCTTCCCGAGGGCTCAACCTTAACCCACCCTCTGATGCGGGCAACTCACCTTTGCCTTTACGCGAAGGACCCCCACAACACCCTGACTCCCTGCTATTCGTCAAAATACGACCACTTCATAAATTACCACGTTGAAGGCAAAATCCGATACGACGGCGAATACGAGCGCGTATATTCAAAGGAGGGTATCAGCGATATCACGAGGCGCGCCCACGAGGCAGGGTTCCTCGTATGCTACAATCACCCGGGCTGGTCCCTTGAATCAGCGGAGCAATATCTGGGCTATGAAGGAATAGATTTTGTGGAAATTCTCAACACGGGGTCGCTGATTAAGGGTTTGCAGGACGATGAGGCAGCCTTCGCGGAGCTGCTGCTTGCAGGCAAAAGAGTTTTTTGCACAGCCTCCGACGATAACCATAACCGCCACCCCTTGGACTCCCCATATTCCGACTCCTTCGGAAGCTTCGTTATGATAAATTCGGACACGCTCTCCTACCGGGGCATCATTTCCGCACTGGAGAGAGGCGACTTTTACGCATCGCAGGGCCCCGAGCTTTATTCTATCACCCTTGACGGGGCTATAGTGAATGTTGAATGCTCTCCCTGCCGCGCTATTTCCCTTGTCACCCGAGGCAGACGCTCCGAATCTAAGCGCGCAGCAAAGGGCGAGACGTTAAGCTGTGCCACCTTCAAGCTCCGCGAAAACGAGGACGGCTTCAGAATTAAAATTGAGGACGGCGAGGGCTCTCGCGCCTACTCCCAATTCTACTGCCTCAAGGACCTTAGCGAATAGAATTTACACAAGTAATCACTCACGCTTTTTTCGTCATATTCCGTACAATTCATATTCAGCTATCCTACTCCACGGGTGCTGCCCAACGCCAATATAGCTCTCCAAAACATATTTTGTGCGGCGAAGGCAAGACTTGAATATGCGAATGAGAAAGCTCTTTGTTCACCGATAAGTCCAAATTTGAGACACTTACTCCGCCCACAAAAGCACCTTTCATTGTTATATTGCTTTTATTTATTTCGCTTTACCAACTTTTACTTGACAAAGTGCCTCGGTAAGTGTATAATCTAACCTATAAGATTTTCTTTACAAAGGAAAGGACCTACAATGATACAGGATAAGAAAATAGTTTTCTCGGGCGTTCAGCCCTCGGGAAACCTTACCATAGGAAATTACCTCGGAGCTATCAAGAATTTCTCACGCTTCTCCGACGATTACAAAACCTTCTACTGCGTAGTTGACCTTCACGCCATTACGGTGCGCCAGGTACCCGCAGAGCTTAGAAGGAGAACCTACGAGACCCTCGCTCTTTATATGGCTTGCGGCCTCGACGAGAAGAAAAACACCCTTTTCGTACAGTCCCACGTCCCCGCCCACGCAGAGCTTGGCTGGATTCTTGACTGCTACACTATGTTTGGCGAGCTTTCGAGAATGACTCAGTTCAAAGACAAGAGCGCAAAGCACTCCCAGAATATTAACGCAGGTCTTTTCACCTACCCCTCCCTTATGGCGGCGGATATCCTTCTGTACCAGACCGACCTGGTTCCCGTAGGCATTGACCAAAAGCAGCACCTGGAGCTTTCCCGCGATATCGCGATGCGCTTCAATCAGATATACGGCGACACCTTCACCGTTCCCGAGGGCTACATTTCCACCGACACTATGAAGATTATGTCCTTGGCAGAGCCTACCTCGAAGATGTCTAAATCCGACCCCAACCAGAACGCAGTAGTATATATCCTCGACTCCAAGGACGATATAATCCGCAAGTTCAAGAAAGCAGTAACCGACTCCGACTCCGAGATTAGATTTTCCGAGGATAAGCCGGGCGTATCCAACCTTATTACTATATACGGCGCCTTCACAGGCAAGAGCGTCGAGGAGGTAGAGCGCGAGTTCGCAGGCCGCGGCTACGGTGACTTCAAGCTCGCAGTCGGCGAAGCCTGTGCCGACGGTCTTGCGCCCGTCAGAGAGGAGTTCGCCCGCCTTATGGCAGACAAGGCGCACCTCGAGGCAGTAATGAAATCGGGCGCCGACGAAGCCGCCTACTACGCCCGCAAAACTATGTCCAAGGTCAGACGCAAGATTGGCTTTGTTAACTGATTTTTCCAAGGCTTAGAATTGTTTATCCGAAACAAACTGTATTTCAAAAAGTCAAAATCATTTATATGAAAGCAACCATAATTTTTTAAAATTTTAAATTCGTTTGTCTGAAAAACAAAGCGCATTTTCTTGTTTTTTGACTATTATACTTTACATTTTATACAAAAAACACCGCAGAAATAACTCTGCGGTGTTTTTTGTTAGTTTAGTATTTTGCAAATTGGTGTTTTAGTTTTTACACGTTTCGTCTCACAATTACACACGTTGTGCCAGACAATTATAAGTGTCACGTCTCGTCAATGGTTTTCTTTTTCTCATTATAGAAGTAGACCGACTCGAAGCCGCAGGAGAGCAGGTACTCCCTGGTCTCGGCAAACACGCGAGCCCTCTGCTCCTTTGAGAGCTTTTTCAGCTTGCCCTTGGGGAGGGTCAGCCCGTAGTCGGAGATGCTGAGGACAATTTTACCTCTGTAGTCCTTGGGAACTGTGGGTGCGGGCTCGTCCGACTCTGCCTCATAGGGCTCCGACTCCTCGTCAAGCTCGCCTAACATATCCTCAATATCGCCGAAGTCCTCCTCCTCAAAGCTTTCTAGGGCGTCCTTCGGAAGCATTATAAAGCTGTCGGCTAAAATGCCGTCGCAAAGGCAATAAATCGCGTCGCCGCGGCGAAGCATTTCGCCCTCCTTAAGGCTTGATACAGGGTCCTCTCTCCATTGCTTTTCCTCTTGCTGTCGGTCACTTTCGGATTTTTCACGAGCCACAGCTGCAAGACTTGAAAGCGAGCTTTCGTATGCCCTCTCAAGCTCCGCGATATATTCGTCTGTATATCCGTTTCCAAGCTTGTTGAGTCTGCCAACGCCCACGCCAAATACGGCAAGCGCCACCGTTTCCAAGGACTTATTTGTACGGCTGTTTGAATCAAGCTCTCGCTCGGTGGAAAGATAATAAATATCATTCTTAGGTATTCCCACACACAGGCGTATACCCGTAAGGGTCAGCGTATCGCCGAGCTTTACTGAAAGAGTTTTCCTTGCTTGCTCTATAACCCAGCTGTCCGCGAAGTCGCAAAGGACACACACAGAGTTCACTATACCGACCCTGCCCTTTTTGTCTCTTTGCTCCTCTCTGTCGCATCCGAGCCTCTCAGAAAGGTCGCCTTTTATGCTTTCCCATACCCCCGTGTCGAGATTTTCCGCCTTGTAGAGGTAAAAATTAAGACTAAAGGAGGAGTAACTTTCAACGTTTCTCTCGCCTATCACAGCCGACACGCGACACCACCTGCCAACGAAGCCGTCGTGGGCTTTTGCGATTTTCGGAGCGTAGCCCTTCTCCTCCAAGCGACGGGATATTTCCTCTAGCTTTCCTTCTGTGCTTATTTTCTCACCAAGCGAGAAGCTCTTCCTTCCCCTCGAAAGCTTGCCGAGCCTTCCGAGAAGCTGCATTCCGTATTTGAAGGGAGAAATAAGGTTTGCGCCAAGCTCAATAAAAAGCGCAAGAATAATACCGCCAAAAAGGAAAACCGTCCCCTCTGTATTCAGCTCCTCCGTAGGGGAAGCGATAATTGCAAGGACGAATCCCAAGGCGGCGCATAGTAGCGCCAGAATATGTACCAAAGCCACCGTCAGCTTATGATGCTTATACAAAAATTTTCTCATTTTCCGTCTCTTTCTATATAGCTTTTAGGAAAATTATATCACATATACCCCGAGTTGTCAATTAATATATAAAAGACCAAACAATAATATAAAGAAATAAAAAGAATTAAATTATTTATTAAATTTTTACTTTCCTATTGACAAATCCCCTCACCTCCTGTATAATAATTTCATAAATTGTATACAAGAATACAATCCTATACACCGAACGCTACCAAAGAAAGGAAATTCTACTATGATAGCAAAGAACAAGCATTCAAATCTTCTGGAGCAGTCACAGTACAAATATTCTCTCCAGGACGTTGACGAGCCAAATCTTTACAGAGATATTTACCCCTATGACGAAATACCGAAGGTTACCTTCAACCACCGACGCGTGCCCTTCGCGATGCCTGAGGAAATCTGGATTACCGACACCACCTTCCGTGACGGTCAGCAGTCCAGAGCCCCCTACACCGCAGAGCAGATAGAGACGCTCTTCAAGCTTATACACAGGCTGGGCGGTCCTAAGGGCCTTATACGCCAGAGCGAATTTTTCGTATATACCAAAAAGGACAGAGAGGCCGTTGAGCGCTGTATGTCCCTTGGCTACGAGTTCCCCGAGGTCACAACCTGGATAAGAGCAAAAAGAGAGGACTTTAACCTCGTGCGCGATATCGGAATTAAGGAGACGGGCATTTTGGTCTCCTGCTCCGACTACCATATATTTAAAAAGCTGGGTCTTTCGAGAAAAGAGGCTCTTGACCATTACCTCGGAGTAGTAAAAACCGCATTCTCCGCAGGAATACGTCCAAGATGCCACCTTGAGGATATTACCAGAGCCGACTTCTACGGCTTCGTTGTACCCTTCGTAAACGAGCTTAACGACCTGGCGCACGATGCGGGAATTCCCGTAAAAATCAGAATGTGCGACACTATGGGCTACGGTGTCTCCTACCCCGGCGCAGCGCTTCCCCGTTCGGTTCCCGGCATAGTTTACGGCTTGCACCACTATGCGGACGTGACCTCGGATATGCTGGAGTGGCACGGTCACAACGACTTCTACCACGGAGTAACCAACGCCGTTAACGCGTGGCTCTACGGTGCGTCGGGTGTCAACTGCTCCCTTCTCGGCATAGGCGAGAGAACGGGTAATATTCCCCTTGAGGCTATGGTTATGGAGTACGCAGGACTCAGAGGCACGCTGGACGGTATGGACCCCACGGCTATCACCGACATTGCCGATTACTTCAAGGCGGAGCTTGGCTATGAAATTCCCCCTATGACGCCCTTCGTTGGCTCAGCCTTCAACCTCACCCGCGCGGGTATTCACGCGGACGGACTTATGAAGGATGCGGAGATATACAACATCTTCGATACGGGGAAGATTTTGAACCGCCCCGCAGAGGTTGCTATATCCAACACCTCGGGTACGGCAGGTATCGCTTATTGGATGAATAAGCACTACGAGCGCGACGACGGAACCGCCTTCACCAAGGCCGACGAGATAGTCAAGAAGGTCAAGGAGGAGATAGACAGACTCTATGCCGACGGGCGTACAACTCTTATGGGCGACGAGGAGCTTGAGCAGATTATCAGCTTCTATTATCCTCGCTTAAAAGGGGGAGTTTGTAAATGATAGTTGACAAAAACATTAAATCTCTCGGCGAAAGTGTCTTTCTCCGTCTTGAGGAGGAGATACTGAACGGAACGCTTAAAGTCGGTGATTCTCTCACCGAAATTTCCCTCTCCCAAAGGCTGGGAGTCAGCCGTACACCCCTTCGCTCCGCCATACACACCCTCGCTGAGGAAGGGCTTGTTGAGATAATACCCAACAAGGGCGCCGTGGTAGTCGGAGTCAGCACCGACGACCTTATAGACATCTATAACATCAGAATGAAGCTTGAGGGAACGGCGGCATCTCTCGCCGCTGCGAGAATAGACGAAGAGTCGCTTTCCCGTCTTCGCGAGTCACAGGAGCTGTCCGAGTTCTACCTTACCAAGAAGGACTACGACCACATAAAGGAGCTTGACTCGGAGTTCCACAGTATAATCTACCGCGCATCGGGCTCACGGCATCTGTGTAAAATCCTCACAGAGCTTCACAGAAACATACGCTCATATAGAAGGCTTTCTCTCTCGGTTCACGATAGACTTGAAGCATCAATCAAGGAGCACGGAGATATCCTAAGTGCCATAGAGTGTCGCAATTCCGAGGAAGCGGAGCGACTTACCTGCTCCCACATCGGAGCCGCAAGAGACAATCTGCTCCTGACACTTGAGAAAAGATAAAAGACAAGATAATCCCTAAATCAAACTCAGTAAAATTAAAGCGCAAAGCCTTAAAAATTAAAAGCAAAACACTAACCTTAAAGAGGACAAAGCAATGGGCTACACAATAGTAGAAAAAATAATCAAAAACCACCTTGTTTGCGGTGAGATGAAAGCAGGAAGTGAAATAGGACTGCGCATTGACCAGACACTCACCCAGGACGCGACGGGTACTATGGCTTATCTCCAGCTGGAGGCAATGGAGATTGAGAGGGTTAAAACCGAGCTTTCCGTTGCATACATCGACCATAACACCCTTCAGTCGGGCTTTGAGAACGCCGACGACCACCGCTACATACAGACCGTGGCAAAAAAACACGGTGTCAGATTTTCCCGACCCGGCAACGGCATTTGCCACCAGGTACACCTTGAGCGCTTCGGCATACCCGGCAAAACTCTGATTGGCTCCGACAGCCACACACCCACGGCAGGCGGTATCGGTATGCTCGGTATGGGGGCAGGCGGACTTGACGTTGCCGTAGCTATGGGCGGCGGCGCCTACTACATCACTATGCCGAAGGTTATTAAGGTAGAGCTTCTCGGCGCGCTCTCCGACTACGTCGGCGCAAAGGACGTTATCTTGGAGGTCCTTCGCCAGCTTGGCGTCAAGGGCGGTGTGGGCGCAGTTATCGAGTATGCGGGCGAGGGCGTCAAGACCCTTTCGGTTCCCCAGAGAGCAACCATAACCAATATGGGCGCGGAGCTTGGAGCCACAAGCTCAATATTCCCCTCCGACGAGGCGACGAGAGCCTTTCTTAAGGCGCAGGGCAGAGAGGACGCCTACGTGGCACTCGCTCCCGATGCGGACGCTGTTTACGACGCAATTTACACCGTTGACCTTTCAGCCCTTAAGCCCCTGGCGGCTTGCCCTCACAGCCCGGATAACGTAAAGCCCGTCTCCTCTCTTGCGGGAATGAAGATTGACCAGGTATGCATAGGCTCCTGCACCAACTCCTCTCTCGCTGATATGCTCACCGTGGCGGCAATGCTGAAGGGCAAAACCATTCACCCCGACGTCTCCCTTTCCATCTCCCCCGGCTCGAAGCAGGTTTATACTATGCTCGCCGAGTGCGGAGCCCTGGCGGATATGATTGCGGCAGGCGCGAGAATACTTGAGTGTGCCTGCGGTCCCTGCATCGGTATGGGCTTTTCCCCAAAGTCAAAGGGCGTCAGCCTGAGAACCTTCAACCGTAACTTCCTCGCCCGCAGCGGTACCGCTGATGCCAGCGTATATCTCGTGTCCCCCGAGGTGGCGGCAGCATCGGCAATTGCAGGTGTCTTTACCGACCCAACAACCCTCGGAGTGGCACCCCGTGTTAAATTACCGACGAAATTTACCATTAACGATAACCTTATAGAGCTGCCCGCAGAGCCGGAGGCGGCGAAGGCTCTCGGCGTCGAGCGCGGACCCAATATCAAGCCTATTCCCAAGGGCAAAGCTCCCGACGAAACACTTAGCACAAAGCTTATACTAAAGGTTGGTGACAACATCACAACCGACCACATTATGCCCGCAGGCGCGAAAATACTTCCCTACCGTTCCAACGTACCGAAGCTCTCGGAGTTCTGCTTCACCGTCTGCGACAAGGACTTCCCCGAAAGAGCCTTGAAGGAGGGCGGCGGAGTTATTCTCGGCGGACAGAACTACGGCCAGGGCTCCTCACGCGAGCACGCGGCGCTGGTTCCTCTTTATCTCGGTGTCAAGGCGGTTATTGCAAAGAGCTTTGCGAGAATACACGTAGCTAACCTTATAAACTTCGGTATCGTTCCTATGACCCTTAAGGACGAGGGCGACTACGATAAGATATCCGAGGGCGACTCTTTAAGAATTGAAGGCTTCGCAGAAGCTATTCGCTCGGGCGATGAGGTAACCCTCGTTGTAGGCGAAAACGAGACACGTCTGCCCCTTAAACTCACCCTTTCTCAAAGACAGCGCGAGATTTTGCTTGCAGGCGGCGCACTGAATTACGCTAAATCCGAGAGCTGATTTTCGCTTCATTTGCTTTAGCGGATTTATAACGAATACACTTTATCTTATTTTCTTTTATTTCAAAAATCTGTTTTTTGTGTTTAAATAAATTAATTAATTACATCTTTAAAAACCACATTCAAAATGCAAAAACCACAATATTTGACTACTAATATTTACAAAAACGAGGAAAAACCAATGGAAAACTACAAAGAGCAGCTGGACTTAGCTTGCGAAAAATTCAGAAAAATTCTTGAAAAACAACTCGTAAGAGTTGAGGATATGAAGTCCCAGGGCGACTTCACCGACTACGGCGCAATAGATACTATAAAGATAGGTGTTTGCGGCGGCGACGGCATCGGACCGATTATTACGAAGGAGGCAGCAAGAGTTCTTGAATATATGCTCTCCGACCTCGTTGAGTCGGGGAAGGTTGAGTTCAAGACCATAGAAGGACTTACCATTGAGAACAGAATTGCCTGCGGCAAGGCTATCCCCGACGACGTTATGGCGGAGCTTAAGGCTTGCGACATAATCCTCAAGGGTCCTACCACAACACCCCAGAAGGGCGACGGTATGCCTAACATCGAGTCGGCAAACGTTGCTATGAGAAAGGCTCTCGACCTTTTCGCCAACATCAGACCCGTTAAGGTGCCCGAGGAGGGCATCAATTGGTGCATCTTCCGCGAGAACACCGAGGGCGGCTACGCGGTTGGCTCCTCGGGCTTCAACGTAACAGACGACCTGGCGGTAGACTTCACCATCACCACAAAGCAGGGCTCCGACAGAATTGCCCGCCTTGCCTACGATTACGCGAGAAAGAACGGCAGAACCAGAGTTTCCCTCGTCACTAAAGCAAACGTTATCAAAACCACCGACGGCAACTTCCTCGAGGATTGCCACAAGGTTGCAGAGCTTTATCCCGAAATTACCACCGACGAGTGGTACGCGGATATTATGACGGCAAAGCTCGTTGACAAAAAGCGCCGCCGCGACTTCCAGATTCTCCTTCTCCCCAACCTCTACGGCGATATCATTTCCGACGAGGCTGCTGAATTCCAGGGCGGCGTCGGCACGGCAGGCTGCGCCAATATCGGCAAAAAATACGCGATGTTCGAGGCAATCCACGGCTCGGCACCCAGAATGGTAAGAGAAGGCAGAGCAATTTACGCCGACCCCTGCTCAATGCTCCGCGCCGTAGTAATGCTCCTCTCCCACATCGGCTACCAGGACCGCGCCGACAGACTCGAGCGCGCCCTCGACATCTGCTCCTTTGAGGAAAAACGCCTGACCATCACCGGCAGACCCGACGGCGCCACCTGCGCAGATTTCGCAAACTACGTTATGGAAACCCTCGAGAAGGTATAAACCACACAGCCTTCTCCCAATTTATAACCCAATTTTTTAATCCCACAGCTCGGTAAAGTCAAAGGTAAACGGTAATAACTCTATAAATCATTCCCGACGGATACCTTATCGGGCATATTCTAAAAGCATTTTAATCGCATTAAAAAACAGCAAGCAAAAAGACGGAATTTGATTTCCGTCTTTTTCTTTATATAAAAACGCGCAAAGGGCTAACAAGCGATTTAAAAAATCAAGAGTATGTAGGCACACCTTCTTATTATTTTCTCTGTTTCTTGGTAAAATGATATATGTAGGTAAATCTACGGAGTTAAATCTTCTTAGCAGGGGGTATCAGCTTGACTGTCAACGACGCTGTTGCAAAGCGAATTTCAAAGCTATTGCGCGAAAAGAATATGTCCCAATACCGCCTGGAGCAGGAATCGGGAATACAGCACGGAAGTATGCAATGTATAATGAATGGAAGAAATAAAACGGTAACCTTAAGCACCGTGATTATGATTGCCCGAGGCTTCAATATGCCTCTTACCGAGTTTTTAGATGACGAGATTTTCAGTTCTGAAGATTTAGAAGTTGAACAGTAAAAGCCGCCTTGCGTGTAGGGCGGCTTTATCTATAAAGTTATGCGACGTTTGGGTGTCGGTCCTTTAGCAGCCGAAGCGGATTTGCGAGATACTCCGACTCGACCCAAGGAATCTTTTGGGGTTATGTGACTTCGGCAATATTACGGGCAAGGACACAGCCCTCCTCCCCGATATCAAGGAGCTGATTTCAAAATACAGCCCGACACCTTGTAAAAGTAATTATATCCTTTATGTTAATTTTCTTCTCTTTATATCATCTAGGCTCAACTACCCCTTGACAAGCCCTATGGGTTATGGTAAAATATAGATACAAAAAAGTTGCCGAGAACTCGGCTAAATAAAGGAAGATTGAAAATGAAAAAGCTATTAGCACTTTTACTTATACTTATGCTGTCGTTTACCGTTATGGTTTCCTGCGTAGACAATGACGGTGATAATAACGACGAGGGCAGCTCCGAGGGCGGAGATAACAGCGGAGAGAACGGCGGCTCCGAGGGCGGAGATAACGGCGGCTCCGAGGGCGACGGCAGCGGTCTCCCCAGCGGCGGCTACTTCGACGAAGAGGGCTGGACAAGACCTTAAAGCTTCGCGCCTTGCGCAAGTTTAGTTTTTTGAAAGCCTTTCGTAAAAAGCGCGTTTCATTTATAAAAAACACCGAAAATGCTCACTTTGATTTGCATTTTCGGTGTTTTTATTTTATTTTTCGTTTATTCTCGTTACTGTTTCCTATGGGGAAAGTCGATAAATCCGCAAGCGTTTCTCATTATTATTCCCTATCGAGAGAGTCGATAAATCTGCAAGCGGCGATAGCTGCTACGGCGCCGTCGGCGGTGGCGGTTGTAACCTGGCGAACCGACTTTGTCCGACAATCTCCCGCGACGAAAATACCGCCTCTCGGTACAGTTCCGTCCTCTGCCGCCTCGGGCACACAGCCCTCGCCCGCTACAACATAGCCGTAATCGTTAAGCTTAAGAGCCGCCTTGAAGGGCTCGTTTTCGGGTACCTGACCAATTGCAACGAACACTCCGTCAACCCTCAGCTCCATCTCGCCGCCGCCTCTTGAGTCGGCGATAACTATACCGCGCAGCTCCGACCCGTCGGCAATAATCCTTTTCACAACACTGTTATATATAAACTCAACGTTCTCGCGCTCAGCGAGTATTTTCTGCAGCTTTTTTTCACCCGTGAGGAACTCTAGGTTCTGCACAACGTAGACCTTCGGGCAGCTCTCCGAGAGCATTACGGCGTCCTGCAAAGCGGAGTTTCCGCCGCCGATAACCGCCACGCTCTTGCCTCTGAAGAAGGCTCCGTCACAAACCGCGCAATAGGAAATTCCCTCTCCCGTGTAGCGCTCCTCGTTTGCAATTCCGAGAGTTCTGTGCCTTGAGCCTGTGGCAACGATAACCGACCTTGCCCGGTACTCCTTGCTTCCGCAAATGACGGTGTAGTTTCCTTCTTCTCCGCCAATGCCCGTAACTGTGTCAAGCTCTATTTCAGCCCCCTGCTCCATCGCCTGCTCGATGAGTTTGTCGGCGAACTCGTTGCCGCTGACCTCGAGGAAGCCGGGGATATTTTCTACTCTTGGGGAGTGGGTTATCTGACCGCCGAAGGTGTCCTTTTCTATAACGAGAACACTCTTCTCGGCTCTGCGCGCGTAGATTGCCGCGGTGAGTCCGGCAGGACCTGCTCCTACTATAATTATATCGTACATATATGTCTCCCGACGGTTTTACCGTCCGTTGTCGTAGCACTAGGCTCGCCCAAACAGATTAGCTGCTTGGGCGAGTTTTTCATAAATTAAATTTTTCCGCCTTGGCGTTACTTGGGCGTTGACGCTCCTATCGCAGAACGCCTTGGCGTTACTTAGGCGTTGACGCTCTTGTCGCAGAACGCCTTGATATTCGAGGGGTTGCTGACCTTCTCAAAGCTGCCGTCATCTGCAAGAATTACGAGGGTGGGAGCCTCCTTCACGCCGTAAAGGTTAACAAGCTCTGCGTTCTCGTCAGCCAGCACGGTCTCATACTCAATGCCCGCCTTCTCAAGGAAGGTTTTCGCCATACGGCACTTGGGGCAGGTCTTGGTGGTGAAGAGGAGAAGCTTGTCCACCGTGGCAGAGGTAGCCACAGCCGCATCCTCCGTAAAGGGCATATCTCCGAGTATGGGAGCCTTGTCGCCGAAGTGAGAGGGGGAGTAAACCACTCTGTCCTTATACTCCTGGGTTTTGCCGTCGTTCCAGTTCTGAACGGGGCGGTAGTAGCCCGTAATACGGCTGTAAACCTCGGTTTTCTCTCCGCAGTGAGGGCAGGAATACGCCTCGCCTGCAATATATCCGTGGTTTTTACATACGGAATAGGTGGGAGAAAGGGTGTAATAGGGGAGCTTATAGTTCTCCGCAATAGTGCGGATAAGGGTTGCCGCAGATTTCCAAGAGGGGAGCTTCTCGCCAAGGAAGGCGTGGAATACGGTACCCGAGGTATAACGGGTCTGCAGCTCGTCCTGAATATCAAGGGCAGCGAATATATCGTCGGTGTAGCCTACGGGAAGGTGAGAGGAGTTGGTGTAGTAGGGAGTCTCGTTCTTCGTCTTATCCGACGCGGTGATGATAGCGGGATAACGGCGAAGGTCGTGCTTCGCAAGGCGGTAGCTGGTAGACTCCGCAGGAGTAGCCTCAAGGTTATAGAGGTCGCCGTACTCCTCCTGGTAGTCGGACAGACGCTCTCTCATGTGGTCAAGGACGAGCGCTGTGAACTCCTGGGTTTCCTTGTGTGTCATATCCTTACCAAGCCACTTGGCGTTAAGTCCAACCTCGTTCATACCAACAAGTCCTATGGTGGAGAAGTGGTTAGCGAAGGTGCCGAGATATCTCTTGGTGTAGGGGTAAAGACCCTCGTCGAGGAGTTTTGTAATAACGGTTCTCTTAATCTTAAGAGAGCGAGCCGCAATGTCCATCATACGGTCAAGACGGTGGAAGAAGTCCTCCTTATCAGCCGCAAGATAAGCAATTCTCGGCATATTGATGGTAACAACGCCCACAGAGCCTGTGCTTTCGCCGCTTCCGAAGAAGCCGCCCGACTTTTTGCGAAGCTCGCGGAGGTCAAGGCGCAGACGGCAGCACATAGACCTGACGTCGCTGGGCTCCATATCGCTGTTAATGTAGTTGGAGAAGTAGGGAGTTCCGTACTTGGAGGTCATCTCGAAGAGGAGCTTGTTGTTCTCGGTCTCCGACCAGTCAAAGTTACGGGTGATAGAGTAGGTGGGGATAGGATACTGGAAGCCGCGTCCGTTGGCGTCGCCCTCAATCATCGTCTCGATGAACGCGCGGTTAACCATATCCATCTCAGCCTTACAGTCCTTATACTTGAAGTCCATCTCCTTGCCGCCTACGATAGCGGGAAGCTCCGCAAGGTCAGCAGGAACGGTCCAGTCGAGGGTTATGTTGGAGAAGGGCGCCTGAGTACCCCAACGGGAGGGGGTATTTACGCCGTAAATGAAGGACTCAATGCACTTTTTAACCTGGTCGTAGGAGAGGTTGTCTACCTTAACGAAGGGCGCAAGGTAGGTATCGAAGGAGGAGAACGCCTGTGCGCCTGCCCACTCGTTCTGCATAATGCCGAGGAAGTTTACCATCTGGTTGCAAAGGGTAGCAAGATGCTTTGCGGGAGCAGAGGTAATCTTACCTACAACGCCTCCAAGACCCTCTTGGATAAGCTGCTTCAAGGACCAGCCTGCGCAGTAGCCCGTAAGCATAGAGAGGTCGTGAATATGTATGTCGGCATGCTTGTGCGCCTTGGCAATCTCGTCGTCGTAAATCTCGGAGAGCCAATAGTTCGCGGTAATAGCACCCGAGTTATTAAGAATAAGTCCTCCTACGGAGTAGGTAACAGTGGAGTTTTCCTTAACTCTCCAGTCACTTACCTTGAGATAGTTATCAACCGTCGTCTTGTAGTCAAGAACGGTGGACTTCATATTACGGAGCTTTTCTCTCTGGCGGCGATAGAGAATGTACGCCTTCGCAACGTCGGCATATCCTGCCTGAACAAGCACCGACTCAACGCTGTCCTGGATATCCTCGACAGCAATGTGCCCCTCCTTAATCTTGGGCTCGAAGTCTGCGGTTACCTTCAATGCCAGAAAATCTATAATATTGCGATTGTAGTTTTTCTCCTGAGCGTCAAACGCCAGAATCATCGCTTCACTAATCTTGTTAATGTCAAAATCAACGACCTTACCGTCTCTTTTCAGAACAGTATACATTTGTTTCTCCTTTCTTTTCTTCCTTTATTTATTATTAATATTATTAATAGCCTCAAAAGTGCGCCCAAGGCGTGTCCGTGTTTTTCCCCCGACAAAGGCAGCCAAAGCCGCCCGAAAAGCTCTCCGTAAGAATAAATATTCCACCCTTCCCCAAAAGGGATTGCCGAGAAGATTGAGGCTTTTCTGTCAAAGTATGCATAAACCTAAAATTTATGCACGAAAATATGCAAAACCCTTATAAGATAGGGAAAACCACCCCGGGTTAAAAGGGCGGTTTCATTTTTAAGGATTTTCCACGGACTCACTTTTTCCGTGCGCATATATAATAACACAATTATGTGGAAAAGTCAATGCTAAAAATACAAAATATGGTGTATTTTTCGAATTTTCGTCACAATATCTAGTATCTCGACAGGAAATTTGTGCATTTTTGAGTAAGAAAAAATAGCCCGTTTTTTTCTGCCCGAAAATAACTTATAAAGAAAATTTTTATAGGAAAAATTTAGGCGAGAGCCTCAAGCAGAAGCCCTCGCCAAAAACCGAAAGCACAGACGCTTTCTATTTGGTTTCGCTATTTCGTTTTTTAAAAAACCGTAACCTCACTCACCCCTTCGCGCGCTATCCAAAACGGGAGTGCACGGAAACCAAGCTCTCACTTCATATCATACAGCGCCCTCAGAAGCGGAGCTTTTTGCCCGTCAGCGAAGTACGGTACCGTCACGGTAAATCCTACCCTTCCCCTATAAGCGCTTATCTCCACTCCCTCCGACAGTGACACAAGCTTATCCAAAGCCTCGACCCGCTCCGCGGTCAGCGTAAGCGAAAGTACCTCAAAGCTCACGTGAACCAAAAGATGCTTTTTCGAAATGAAAACCTCGGGCTCTGTGCCGTCTGCAATGGTACGGCATATATTCTTTATATTTTGCAGTACCTCCTCGGCGTTGGGATAAAGCTCGTACTCCTCCTCAAGATAAGGCTTCATCAGCTCTTCAAGCCTTCTGATTTCCTCGTCCTTGCTTCTCAAAAATTCATTTACTCCAAAGGGTATGTCTGTGTGACTAAAGCCTTTCATCATAATCCCTCCCTCTTAAATAACTCTTTAGTAGTATAATATACTACTTTATCCTATTTGTCAATACAAAATCCTATTTTCTGCTATAATTTACTTAAAAATCTGCTTTTTGAAGGTGGTACGAAGGTATGAATGATATGAAACCGTTAAAAGAAAAGATTAGCATAACCGTTGACGGAGAGTTCTGAAGCAAATTCGCCATAAGGCAGATTATTACGAACGCTCTCTTTCTCAGTTTATAAATATAATTCTCAAGGATTATCTGAAAAACGGCGACAGCCGCAAAGAAATAAACGACGTTCTGTCGCTGAAATAATAATCCTCACCAGAGGTCTTATTTAGGTGCGTACAGTAGAGCAGTAAAAAAGAATATACCTACCGACAGGAGAACGGGAAATTGCTAAACGGAGAATTTTATGAGAAATAAAAATAATAAGCACCTTGGAATTGAAATTGACCCTGAGCTTCATTATAAGCTTCACTATATATCGAAGTATTACGGTCGCTCGGCGAACGGAGAAATACTTTATTTAATCAGACAGGAAATAAAGGCTTTTGAAAAAAGCGAGGGAGAAATCGCAATTCCAAAAGAACCAAAAGCAAATTAAACTCGTTTTGAAGGCGGCATAAAAGGCACTTATGGCAGTTATTGACATAAGTGCCTTTGCGTTATTTTGTCACTGGCGTTGCGGTCCTTAATAAAGATTTTAAAAGCGCAGCTTCTGTGTCCGCGAGGACTGTTTTTTTTCGGAATAGTGCAAAAGCTGCCTAGGGTCAACTTTTATTTGACAATTCCACCGACTTTTAGTATAATTAGAGTGTAGAAAAAACGGCACTCCCCAACCGAGCTTTAACCTGTCTTGGCTAAACTAATAAGAGTGTCTGTGAGGTAACACCTATGAAGATAAAAGGACTGCAAAAGCTGACGTTGCTTGACTTCCCCGAGAAGCTTGCCTGCACGGTTTTTCTCGGCGGCTGCAATTTCCGCTGCCCGTTCTGCCATAACGCGTCGCTGGTTCGCCCCGAGAGCGAGGGCGATGATATTTCCGAAGGAGAGTTTTTCTCCTTCCTTGAGAGCCGCCGCGGAAGGCTTCGGGGAGTATGTGTAAGCGGAGGCGAGCCCACCCTGCACCGAGAGCTTCCCGAATTTCTAAAGAAAATAAAAGCACTTGGCTTTGCGGTAAAGCTTGATACCAACGGCTACCGCCCCGAGGTTCTTCGGGAGCTTTTGTCCGAGGGACTTGTGGACTACGTGGCAATGGATATAAAAAGCTCCCCCGAGGGCTACGGCAGGTGCGTCGGAATAGAGGCCATTGACTTAAAGCCCATATACGAAAGTGCGGCGCAGCTTATGGAAGGCAAGGTGGACTTTGAGTTCCGCACAACAGTCGTGAAGGAGCTGCACACAAAGGAGGATATAGTCTCCATTGGCAGGTGGCTTGCGGGCGAGGAGAGCTTCTTTCTCCAAAGCTTCAAGGACTCGGGAGATATACTCTGCGAGGGAATGTCGGCTTACTCCGACGGGGAAATGCGTGAGCTTGAGTCAGCTCTTCGGGAATATATTCCCCGAGCCGTGTGGCGCGGCTGATTTCTCCAATGCAACCGAAAGGATATCAAAATATCAAAGCATAAGTGTGCCTCTGTTATCCCCGAGCCATGTGGCGCAGCTGACAGAGCAAAAGGTGGTTTTATGAAAAAAATCTATATTGACCTTATGGAGAAGGCGCTTCTCGCCTACTCTCGCGAGCATATAAACAAATATATCTCAACAGTCAAGGAAAACGGACTCACCGAGCACGGCTTTCCAAGGCTGACGGCAACTATCGGCATTTTGATTGCGAAGGGCAGATGTCGGGACCTTCTCCCCGAATTTATTGAAATGATGACTCTTTGCTGCTCTATGTTTTTGCGCCCGAGGGTAAAGGCGGCGAACGAGTTCTCCGTCCGCGAAATTGTCTTTTGCATAAACGAGCTTGAGGAGTCGGGAGTCTTGGACTCCGCCCTTCTTGAGGGCTGGAAACGTGACCTTGTGAAAATCGTCCCTGAGGAGTGCTACAACAAAATCGTTGAGAGTGAGGACGACCCTATAACCAACTGGGCGGTTTTCGGCGCTGTAAGCGAGTTTGCAAGATATTCCAGCGGACTTTGTGGCTCTCTTCCCTTTGTGGAAAAGCAGCTCTCCTGCCAGATTAAGTGGCTCGACTCAAACGGAATGTACTGCGACTACGAAAGCGAAAGGATACATCAGCCCATTGTATACGATTACGTTACCAGAGGGCTTTTCTGCCTTTTGCTTCACCTCGGCTATAGGGGTAAGTATTTTGAGGTAATTGACAGCGCGCTGAAAAGCTCGGGAATTTGCTCTCTGAAAATGCAGTCAACCAACGGAGAAATTCCATTCGGCGGCAGGTCCAATCAGTTTATCCATAACGAGCCCTGGGCAGCGGCTGTGTTCGAGTACGAAAGCTCACGGTATGCAAGGGAGGGTAACACAGAGCTTGCAAAAAGGTTCAAAGCTGCGGCATTCTCGGCAATATCCGTAACCGAAGAGTGGCTTTCAAAGCAGCCTATGACCCATATAAAAAACCGCTATCCAAGGGATACGGGCTACGGCTGCGAGGGCTACGCCTACTTTGATAAATATATGATTACGGTGGCATCCAATCTTTACGCGGCGTACCTTCTTTGCGACAGCACATCGGAACTCGCAGAGCCCGATAGCACCGCGGCGCTCACAAAGCCCTGCAATACCGCGGCACTCACAGAACCCCACGGCACAGCAACGCTCAAAGTAGCACCTGCACTTGAAGAGTCTGGTAACATATCGGCACTCGCAGAGCCCGACAGCACCGCGGCACTTGCATTGTCCGACAGCACCCCCTGCGCCTTTGCCACGTCGGACCGCTTCCATAAGGTATTTTTGAAGTGCGGCGAATATATGGCGGAGCTTGACCTGAATGCGGACCTGCGCTATGATGCTTGCGGTGTCGGAAGAGTACACAGAGCCAAAGCGCCCGCCACTGTCTGTATGTCGCACCCCTGCCCCTCTCACCCTAAGTATAAGCTGGATATAGCTCCCACCCCTCTTTCAATTTGCCCGGGTATCCGATGTGGCGACAGCCTCTGCTTCTCGGCGGACGGCACAGCGCACCTCGAGCTTGTAAGCCTCAGAGAAGAGTTGGACTACGCTTCGGCAGAGATTAGCTGCGCCTTTAGTGATGGCAGGATAATCAGAACGCTCTGCAAGGTAGGAGGAGATGGTGTCTACCTTGAGCTGTCGGGGAACGGCGATATTGCCTGTATGCTCCCTGCCTTCACCTTCGACGGTGAGGAGTCCACCGATATAGCCGAGAGTGACAGCACCCTTACCGTTTCCTACGGCGGTTGGGTTTGCCTCTATGAAACCGACGGCAAAATTCTCGACCTTGGCTTTACGTCGGCTAACCGAAACGGTCACTACAGAGCCTTTTGCGCAGAGTCTAGGGACACCTTAAAAGTAAAAATCACCATAAATAAATTATAATTACATAAGCTCTCGGATAGATAATTATATAAGCTCTCGGATAGATAAGCTTTCGGATAAATTTTAGTACACCTAAACAAGATACGTTGCGGTGTAGTTAAAAAGTACGCTATAACGAAAAGGTCCCCCTGAAAAGTCATTTTCGTTTAACCGAGAGAAATAATAAAAGCACCCGACGGAAAGGTAAATCCTTTGTCGGGTGCTTTCTATATTTTGGGGAATTTTTCGCTTTTTCCGCAACGGCACGGGCGGCACCGTCACCTGCTTTCGAGGTATCTGCAAACGTCGCCTACGGTCTCAAACTTTACGAACTCCTTGAACTCAAATCCGAAGGCGTCCTCAATCTCCATTGCCATCATCATAATAGAGAGCGAGTCGAACTCCAGCTCCTCGACGAGCTTTGTCTCCATTGTTACCTTGGACATATCCACGTCGGGCACGACCTTCGCGAGTATTACCTTTAATTTCTCAAGCATTTTTATGTATCTCCTTGATTATTTTCTTTAATTTTTACCATTAAAATTGCGGTTTTTGCTAACCTTAATTTACATATTTCGGTTAAATCGACTTGATATAGGAACGGCGGCGCTTATGCTGACGGGCGGTAAAATACTTCCATTGCGCCATAACGGCGGTATTTGTTTCCAGGTTGAGGTTAGTTTCGCACCTCTCTGCCTTGCCGTCGAGAAGCATCTCGCAAAGCCCGTTTACAATAGCCGCGTTGATGCCCGAGCTTTGATATTCGGGGCGAACAGCCACAAGTCCGAGGTCAATAGTTTTCGGCTTTCTTACGATAGAAAGGAGCTTCATAAGTGCCAAGGGTGTCAGTCTACCCCCACTCTTTTTGACCGCCTCGCCGATACCGGGGAAGCAAAGTCCGAAGGCTACGACTCTGTCGTTTTCGTCACAGATAAAGAGGGCGAATTCCTTATTTACGATAAGTATAAACTGCTCCACAAGCTCACGCCTCATCTCGGGAGAAATCGGCACGGTTCCGTAGAGCTTTGAATAACATTCGTCAAGGCAATCGAAGAAGCTGTCCTGGTACTTCTCTATGTACGCCTTCTTTGACATACCCTTGGTGGGAGCAATATGCAGCTTGTGCATCGCAAGGACCTTGTCCGCTACGCGCTTCAGCATTTCGTTTCTCTTCTCTGGAGCCGTAAGCTCGAACTCGAGCCAGTCAACCTCCTTTGCAAGCCCTGCCGCCTCGCACAGCGCGGGGTAGTAGTCGTAGTTATACTGCTCCTCAAAGGTCGAGTCCTCATCAAAGCCCTCTATAAGCAAGCCCTCTCTGTCCAGGTCGCTATAACCGAGAGGACCGCACAGCTCGGTCATTCCGCGTTCCCTGCCCCAAGCCTCCAGGGCACCGAACAGCGCGCCCGACACCTCGGTGTCGTTCACGGAGTCGAACCTGGTGAAGCGAATTCTGCGCTCCCCGTGAAGCTCGTTATACTGCCTTTGCAGAATACCCTGTATCCTGCCGACGGTCTCGCCGTCTCGCTCCGCGAGGAAGAACACCGACTCGGCAATGTCGGGCTTACCGCCCGCCAAAATCATTTTCTTTTCGTCCCCATAAAGCGGCGGCACGAAATTATCGCATCCGCGATACAGCCTCAAAGGAAATTCTATGAATTCCTTTATATCCCTTTTCGTCTTAACTTCTCTTACATTAACCATAAATCAAAGTTCCTTTTCACTTCCCGATTCCGAAGAACCGCATTTATTAACCGAACCCAACCTGCCGCCGCGTCTTACCTCGCGAGCCGTTCACTTATACGCCAGCCTACACATAATATCATTTAGGTACACAATATTACTCTTTAACCTTTACCCGATGTTTTTTTGATGAAGCACGAAGTTATTTATACTCCAGCCTACACAGGGCAGTCACCTGCGCTTTTGAATACTTACCGCTCCAAATAAAATCATTTAGGTACACAATACCACTCTTTAACCTTTACTCGCTGATTTTTTTGATGAAGCACAAAGATTTTTACGGCGCCAGCCTACACAGAGCAGTCCTCCGCGCTTTGAATAATCACCTCTCCGCTTTCGCTCAAAGCCAAAGTATGCATTACGACAAATCTAAACAATTAAAACTGCCACTTTCGCAAAAAATCACGTAATTTCTGATGAAGCGCAAAGATTTTTCCGACGCCAGCGGTACGAGGGTACCGCAAGTCGAAAAACTCTGCCGCGATTCGCAGAAATTACTCTAGCGGCTCGTCGGGACGGCGAAGGGGAAAATACCCATATCCCGCAAGCCACGGCCCATTATGCGCTCCGCTTACAGGCGACATAATTACGTCCTCGTGATTTGTCTGTATTCCGTACTTTTCCTCAATTTCACAAAGAGTTTTTACAAGGGAGGGACCCGTATAAACGTGCCAAAGGAGGTAATCCTCGGGAGCTCTGTCGCCAATCTTCTCCTTGATAATCTCGCAGGACCTGGCGAGAGCCTTCTTGGGTGTTCTTACGCTCTCAAGGGCTACGCACTCACCCTGGCGGTTGAAGTGAACGACGGGGCAAATCTTAAGCATCTGACCCATAAACGCCTTACCGCCCTTAAGTCTGCCGTTGTAAATGAGATAGTCAAGCTTCGCGTCAACTCCCATAAACTCCTGGCGGTCCATAATCCACTTTATTTCCTTAAGAATCTGCTCCGTAGGCATACCCTTATCAACGAACTCCTTCGCCTTAATAGCAAGCATACCCTCGCCAAAGCTGGTAATCTTGGTGTCGATAACGTGAATTTTGATTTTGTCCGCATAATCGCGACTAACCAGGTCTATCTCGTTATAGGTTCCGCCAAGTCCCGAGGAAATAGCGAAAACTATTGCCTCGTCATATCCTTCCTCTACCGCCTTGTCGAAATGCTGTCTTATCTCAAGAGGCGTGGGCATTCCGGTTTTGGGGAGATTGTTCTTCGGCTCCTCAAGCTCCTCAAGCTGACTGTAGAAATCCACAGGGTCAAGGTCCAAGCCCTCAAGGTACTCCTCGCCCTTGAAGTAAATATGTACTCTTATAATATCAATTCCGAGATTTCTGTATCTTTCGGGCGCGTACTCAATACAGCCCGTAGACGTACACATAATTTTCGTTTTCATTTCTTTTTCCTTTCTATATTCGGGAGAATTTCTCCGTTTTTTTAACGATAATGTAAAGTATAGTTAGAATTTCCGCGCTTTTTATGTATAATTTTTCAAGCCCGTCCTACCGATATACTCAAAAATATATATCAATCAAACCCTGCCTGCAAAGGCTTCCTTATTCTGCGCCAGGTTGAGAATCATACCCGTCACGTTCTTGATTGACTCCTCGTTAGATGCGCCGTGAGCCTTAATTACGGGCTTCCTTACACCGAGGATAATTCCGCCGCCTAAGGAGTTGAAGTCATACTTCGCCATAAGGGTTGCCACAAGAGCCATATAGCTTTCGTTACCCGTCGATTTAGCTATCTTAACTATATCGGTAATAATTCTTCTAGCCGTTCCCTCGGTGACCTTAAGCACCTGGTTGCCTGCAAATCCGTCGCAAACCAGCACGTCGCAATCGCCCGAGAGAGCGTTAGTTCCCTCAATATTTCCTACGAAATTGAGACTCTCCTCTGCCCTAAGCAGCGCGTGCGCCTCCTTGACAACCTTGTTGCCCTTGGTCTCCTCGCGTCCGTTGGAGAGAAGTCCAACTCTGGGGGAGTCGAGCTTGTACATATCCTTCATAAACGCCGAGCCGAGCCTTGCGAAGTGAAGAAGAGTCTGCGCTCCGCAGTCGATAGTAGCGCCCGTATCCACAAGGCAAACGAAGCCGCCTTTCTCCGCAGGAAGGGTTGCCGCAAGCGCAGGTCTTACCCTCTCCTCCGTGGGAAGATATCTCATACTGCCCGCAATAAGCGCGCCCGTGCTGCCTGCATTAACGAGTCCCACAAGGTCCTCCCTTGAGGACAAAGCCGCAAGCGCCTTAACGAGGGAAGAATTTCTCTTTTCAAACAGAGCCGTCGCAGGGCTGTCATAATTAGTTATAACCTCCTCTGCGTGAAGTATCTCCACACGCTCCATATCCGCGCCGCCCTCGCGGCACACGCCATCTATAACCTCGCGGTCTCCGACAAGCAAAAGCTCCAGCTCCTCGTGCTCAGAAAGCGCCGCAAGCGCTCCGCGCACCATCATCTCAGGACCCTTGTCGCTACCGCAAACGTCTATTACTACCTTATATTTTTTCATTTAAAAGCTCCTTTCTTCTCTCAACGCAAACCGCAAAAGCCAAATTTCATTCGCCCTTTCCAATATTCGTTGCAAAACAAAGTTGTTTTCGACAGCCTATTAAAACAGCTCAAAAATTTATTTTTTATTTATCTTTTCGCTTTCGCCCAATGCACAAGCATCCTTTACTACAAATCCAACAATTTGTTTTATTCACTCCGCAAAACCTTTTTTGATGAAGCGCAAAGATTTTTCCGGCGCCAGCCTGTATAAAAGCAGTTCTTCGAGCTGCAATTATTTGTCTTTTTCGCTTTCGCCACGAGCTAGAATATCCTTTACTACAATTCCAAACATTTAAACACTCATTCCGAGACGATTAGTTTTTTGATGAAGCGCAAAGATTTTTCCGGCGCCAGCGGTACGAGGGTACCGCAAGTCGAAAAACTCTGCCGCGATTCGCAAAAAACTACCCTACTCCACGGCGATGAGGTAATCGTATAAGGCCTGCTTCCCCTTATACACTATAACCTCCTGCTCAGGATATTTATCCTCCAGCTTGTCTGTAATCTCAACTCTCGCATCGTCGTCTACGTCCTCGCCGACGAAAAGGGTAATAATTTCATATTCGTCCATATCGCAAGCCGAGTCCAGCATATCAAGAAGGGCTGTATCTCTGTCCTTGGCAACCGATGTAATCTTGCCGCCTGCAATAGAAATATAATCCCCCTCGTGAACCTCGACACCGCCGATAGTCACGTCGCGGACAGCCTTTGTTATCTCGCCGCCGAAAATGCTCTTCGCGGCTCTCTCCGCGCTCTCAACAATAGCGTCGATATCGGTAATGCCGGGAGTGATAACCGACAGCGCACCGTAGCCCTCCATAAGGGTTGCGGTAGGAACTATATGAATTCTCGAGTCGGTGTAAAGCTCAGCCGCCTGACGCGCCGCAAGCATAACGTTTTTGTTGTTGGGAAGGACTATAATGTCCTCTGCCTCGACCTGGCGGAAGGCTTCTATAAACTCCTCCGTCGAGGGGTTATCCGTCTGACCGCCCGATATAATGCCGTCAGCACCCATATCGCGGAACAGCGAGCAAATTCCCTCACCCTTCGCCACAGTAACCACAGCAAAAGGCTTTTTGGGCTTTTTCTTTAAGCGCTCGGTGTCGGAATGACCAAGCTCCATATTCTCAATTTTCACAGTGAGGAATTCGCCGAACTCCCTCGCAGAGGTAAGCACCCTGCCGGGGTCAAGGGTGTGAACGTGTACCTTGACTATGTCCCCCTCCTTGTAGGCAACTATGCTCTCGCCGCCCAAAAGCTCAAGAATTGCAATCATAGCCCCAACGTCGAAGCTGTCGGGGTCAACCTTCTCCTCAGTCAATCTGAGAAGGAACTCGGTGCAGTATCCGCGCTTCATAACCGAGCTTCTGGTGAAGCGGTCAAAGTCAAGGGTTGCCGCGGCAGGCGCCTCTGCCTTATATTCCACGTTCTTCATTTCTCCCGTCAGAACAGAATACATTCCCGCCACAACGCAAAGATATCCTGCTCCTCCCGAGTCAACGACGTCTGCCTCCTTAAGGGCGGGAAGAAGCTCCTTGGTTCTGGCAAGAGAACGCTGCGCCTCGTCAATATGAAGCCTCAGAAAATCGTCAATAGATGAGCTTTCGTCAATATTTGCCGAGGCGTACTCGGTGCTTTCACGGAACACCGTAAGTATAGTTCCCTCGGTGGGGTTGGAGACGGCGGCGTAGGATTTTTTAACGCCCTGCTTATAAGCCTCCGCAAGCTCAAGGGCGGTAACGGTTCCGTACTTAGACAGCACTTCCTTTATTCCTGCGAAAATCTGGGAAAGTATAACGCCCGAGTTACCTCTCGCTCCAAGCAGAACGCCCATAGCAAATTTATCAGCAACGCCCGAGACCGTCTCGTCCTCGTTGCCCGACAGCGCAGTTACACCGCCATCGAGTGTCAAGGTCATATTAGTTCCCGTATCTCCGTCGGGAACGGGAAAAACGTTCAAATCGTTTATTTCCTGAGAGTTAGCGCGAAGGTTTTCTACGCCCCCAATCAGCATATTCTTCAAAATCTTACCGTCAAGACTGGTTACACTCATAGCTTTATTCCTTTATTTTTTACACACCGTACTGTCAGTGCGCGTGCGTTTATGATTATATAAATATATTTATCTAAGGTAAAGTATATAATACTTTTTTAAACTAAACTTCAACTTAAATTCAACAATTGTTGAAAAAACTGTCATAATTTCAAGATTTTTGTTGTCTTTCGCTGTCGAAAAATCAGCTCTGCCAACCCAAAATTTGGAAGCCACAAAGAAAAAAGCAGGAGCAAGGTCGCGCAAGCTGCGTTTCCAAAGCTCCTGCTTTTTTAAAAAATGCTGTTCAGAATTTAATATCAAAAGATTTTATTTCCCCGCACATAAAGACATAAAAATAGGGTATTTGACAAGTAAAGGTTACATTTTTTAGAAATAAGTCGCCTACTTTTACAAAACGGGAATTCAAAAATCAGTTCTTCAGTGAGTGAATAGGCGCTGGAATTCTGCCGCCGCGAGCGATAAATCTCTCGCAGGAATCCTCCTTCACGGGCATAATGGGCGCATAGCCGAGAAGTCCTCCGAACTCCGCAGACTCACCCACACCCTTGCCGTAAACGGGAATTACTCTGACAGCCGTAGTTTTATTGTTTACAACGCCTATGGAAATCTCGTCGGCAATAATACCCGAAATGGTAGCCGCAGAGGTATCGCCGGGTATAGCTATCATATCAAGTCCGACGGAGCAAACCGCGGTCATAGCCTCAAGCTTATCGAGGGTTAGAGTGCCCGCCTTCGCCGCATCAATCATTCCTCTGTCCTCAGACACGGGGATAAATGCGCCCGAAAGTCCTCCCACGTGGTTGGACGCCATAACTCCGCCCTTCTTCACCGCATCGTTCAGAAGCGCGAGGGCTGCCGTGGTTCCGTGAGTTCCGCATCTTGACAGTCCCATATTCTCCAAAATCTCCGCAACGGAGTCTCCTGCCGCAGGTGTGGGAGCTAAGGAGAGGTCAACTATTCCGTAGGGCGTGCCAAGTCTTTTTGCCGCCTCGGAGGCAATAAGCTGACCTACCCTGGTAATCTTAAAGGCAATGCGCTTGACGGTCTCCGCAAGGAGAGAGAAATCGCAATCCCCCGCCTCCTTAACCGCAACCGCTACGACGCCGGGTCCGCTGACGCCTACGTTAATAACGGTATCGGGCTCGCCCATACCGTGAACCGCGCCTGCCATAAAGGGGTTATCCTCGGGAATGTTGGAGAACACGACAAGCTTTGCGCAGCCTATGGAGTCCTTATCCCTCGTGAGATAAGCCGTCTCTTTAATTATCTCGCCCATCTGACGGACGGCGTCCATATTTATGCCTGCCTTAGTGGTGGCAACGTTTATGGAGGAGCAAATTTTCGTCGTCTCGGAGAGCGCCTCGGGAATAGATTCAATAAGGTTCTTCGCCCCGAGAATTTCGCCCTTCTGCACGTGCGCCGAGTAGCCGCCGATAAAGTTGACTCCCAGCTCGCACGCCGCGCGCTCAAGTACCTTGGCAAGCTTCACAAAGCCCGAGGGGGACAGCCCTGCGCCGATGTAGGAAAGAGGCGTTACGGAGATGCGCTTATTTACGATAGGTATACCGTAGGTGCGCTCCAGCTCCTCGCAAACGCTGACGAGCCTTTCTGCGCATTTTGTCACCTTGTTATAAACCTTTGTGCAAAGCCTCTCGGGGTCGTCCGAAATACAGTCGAAAAGTGAAATACCCATAGTGACGGTTCTGATATCCAGATTCTCGTCACGAATCATTCTTATAGTTTCGAGAATATCCGTAGTGTTAAGCATATCCTACCTCTTTATATCTTGTGCATAGAATTGAAGATGTCCTCGTGCATAACTCGGATATCTACTCCCCAAGCCTCGCCCGTAAGCTTCATAGAGTCGGCAAAGGCGGCGAAATCCACCGTCATACCGTCAAGCTCCGCAAGCATAATCATTGCAAAATATTCCTTCATTACCGTCTGGCTGATGTCGATAATATTGACACCGTATTTCGCGCACTCCGCGCTCGCCATAGCGATAATACCTACTCTGTCCTTACCCGTTACGGTTACAACTGCCTTCATAATTTTTTCCTTTCTTACAGTCCTCGTGGCACCCTGAGACATGGGAATTTGCCCCGGTGCTTTTGAATGAGTGTATTTTAACATATTTTTTCTATATTTACAAGTGGTTTATTGAAATTGTTTATTTTTTGTGGTAAAATACTATCTTAGATGCGAAAGTCTTAAAAAAACGGTACAAAACACCGAAAAGTACGATAGACAAAGAGGGGAGATACCGATGAACGGTCTTATAATCATCAATAAAGAGGAGGGGCTCACCTCCCAAGCCACAGTCTCCCGCGTGAAAAGACTGCTCGGTGTAAAGAAGGCGGGGCATACGGGAACCCTCGACCCTATGGCTACGGGCGTTCTGCCCGTCCTGCTCGAAAGGGGAGTTAAAGCAAGCGAGTTTATGCTCACCTCGGATAAGCACTATATAGCAACACTTCTCTTAGGGCTGACAACCGACACGGAGGATATTATGGGGTCACCCCTCACAAGCTGCGACACCGTTCCAAGCGAAGCGGAGGTAATGGCGGCAATAGAGTCCTTCGTCGGAGAATACTACCAGACACCGCCTATGTACTCCGCCCTTAAGGTGGGAGGCAAAAAGCTCTGTGACCTTGCAAGAGAGGGCGTGGTTATTGAGCGAGAGGCAAGACGGGTTGAGATTTTCTCCATTCTGGCAGAGAGGATATCCGAGAGAGAATATACCCTGGACGTCAAATGCTCCAAGGGAACCTATATCCGCACCCTTTGCGCCGACATTGGCGCGCGGCTCGGTGTCGGTGGAGTTATGAAATCTCTTATCCGCGCCGAGGCGTCGGGCTTTACTCTGAAGGACGCCTACACCCTCTCGGAGCTTGAAGGTATGAGCAAAGAGGAAAGGCTTCGCGCCGTGCTTCCAACCGAGAGAATTTTTGAAAAATACAGAAGAGTTACCCTCTCCGACTTTTTTGCAAGGCTTGCAAAGTGCGGGCTTGAAATTTACCTTCACAAAATTAAGGAAACGGCGGAGTGCGGCGAGCTTATAAGGCTCTCCGATAAGGACGGCTTTTTCGCTCTCGGCGAGGTTCGAAAGTTTGAGGACGGGCTTGCCATCAAGCCTATAAGACAGTTTTAATTTTACAAAAAACAAAAAGCTAAAACCCATTTAATCACTCCGATTTTTCCGCTTTTTGCAACCTTTACTTTACATATTACAGCTTTTAGCGAGGAAAAATAAATGTTAAAGATACTTATAGCAGAGGACGACAAGGAGCTAAGACAGCTATTTACTCACATCCTTGCAAGAGAGGGCTACTCCGTGAAGGGCGTATCCGACGGAGAGGAGGCTCTTGCCGCCCTTGACGGTGATTACTTTGACCTTATTATCTCGGATATTATGATGCCGCGCCTTGACGGATACGAGCTTGCAAGGTCCCTTCGCGACGCGGGCAATATGACTCCTATGCTTATGATAACCGCCAGAGACTCCTTTGACGATATGCGCCGCGGCTTTTTGGCAGGGGTTGACGACTATATGGTCAAGCCCATAAACGTAAACGAGATGGTCCTTCGTGTCGGCGCACTGCTTCGCCGCGCGCAGATGATTAACGACCGCCGCCAGGTTGTGGGAAACACGGTTATGGAGTGCGACTCCCTTACCGTTATAACCGAGGAGGGCTCCCAGGTCCTGCCGCAGAAGGAGTTTATGCTCCTTTATAAAATGGCGTCCTTCCCGGGTAAAATCTTCACCCGTCAACAGCTGATGGACGAAATCTGGGGCTACGACACCGAGAGCGACACCCACACCGTTGACGTGCATATAGGCAGACTCCGCGACAGATTCCGCGACAGCCGCGACTTTAAAATTATCACAATGCGCGGCGTTGGATACAAGGTGGTGAAGCTATGACGAAAATCCACCCCACAGAGCCGACAGAGGCGGAAAGTAGGCTTAAGAACACGGATACAGAGCAAGCGAGCTCCGCGGACACCGCCGCGTCTGTAACTAATTTCAAGCAAGCGAAATCCGCGGACACCGCCACGGACATATCCGAAGATAAGTCTACGGACGCCGACGGTACTCCCGCAGCTAATACAGAACCCGAGCAAACGAATTTTGGCGGTAGCCGCAAAGGCACAACCGAAGTGGAGCCATCAGCCATAGACAGCACTCTCACACACACAGCCAAGAGTGATGACAAAAACCGCGACCGCGCCATTGCCGAGAGGTTCGCAGACCGCATAAGCTCCGCCTGGTCGCTTGGCGTTGCAAGGCTTAAGGAAATAGTAAAGGCGCCGACGCCGAAAAAGAAAAATAGCGAAAAGCCCATAAGCCGCACCCTTAGCCTTACCACCTTTTTCGCCCTTCTCATTATGGCGGAGGTGCTGATAATCGTCGCAGGCTCCTCGGGTATTCTCGAGCTTATTCACACGGTGTTCGATGGCTCGCGCAACGTCCACGACCTGGTATGGCTCGTGGGTATCAGCGTAATTTTGGGTATTGCCACAACCGTGTTCCTTATTCGCTTCTTCTCCGCGCCCATTCTCACCCTCGGCGCATCAATAAAGAAGGTTGCGGGTGGAGACTTTTCCGTAAGGCTGGATACGGACCGCGGATTTACCGAGCTTCGCCGTATCAGCAGAGACTTCAACTCAATGGTAGAGGAGCTTGAGGCTACGGAAATATTACAGACGAATTTCGTTTCCAACGTCTCCCACGAATTCAAAACTCCCATAACCGCCATAGAGGGCTATGCTACTCTCCTCGGCGGCAGCGAGGGCACCTCGCCCGAGCAGGCGGAATATATAAACAAAATACTCCTCAACACGAATAGGCTCTCCACCCTCGTCGGCAACATTTTGCTTCTGTCGAAGGTGGATAACCAGGGCATACCCGACAGAAAATCTCTCTTCCGTCTCGACGAGCAAATACGGCAGTCAATACTTTCCCTTGAGCCAAGGTGGACCGAGAAGGAATGTGAATTCGACGTCGAAATGGACGAGCTTCTCTACGAGGGAAACGAGGCTCTCACCTTCCACGTATGGAACAATCTTATTGAAAACGCCATTAAATTCGGACCTCACGGAGGCTGTATAAGAATTACTCTTTCCAAGGTGGGAGAGGAGCTGATTTTCTCGGTTTCCGACGAGGGCGAGGGAGTGTCTCCCGAGGCGAAGCTTCACGTCTTTGACCGCTTCTATCAGACCGACTCCTCCCACAAAGCCGAGGGCAACGGCTTAGGTCTTGCCTTGGTCAAGCAGATAATAGAGGTCGAGGGCGGCAGAGTTGCGGTTTCGGACAACCTACCCAAGGGCGCAATCTTCACCGTCGCGCTCAAAGCACCAAAACCACAGTAAAAAAAGGAGAAAAGCTATGAAGGTTGCAGTTATAGGCTCGCGCAGCATATACGTATCCGATATAGGCAGCCACCTCCCCGCCGGCTGTACCGAGATAGTCTCGGGAGGGGCAAGAGGTGTCGACACATGCGCCGCAAACTACGCAAAAGATATGGGACTTAAGCTGACGGAGTTTCTGCCCGACTACAGCCTTTGGGGCAAGCGGGCTCCCCTTGTTCGCAACAAGGAAATCGTTAATTACGCGGACTACGTCGTCGCCTTCTGGGACGGAGAGTCCAGAGGCACCTGGTTCGTCCTCAATTACTGCAAGGAAATAGGCAAGCCCTACCGCATAGTATATATGCGGTAATTCTCATCACACCCAATATACAAACGCGAACTTCAATACGCAAAAAGGGTAGGAGTACCGAACGAGGGCGCTCCTACCTTGTTTAAATTTTACATTTTTTTGTTAAAGCCGCCCGACGAAGTCAGTCCTTTCGGGTGGCTTTTTCTTTTGTTTTTATAACTATTGTTTACATTTTAGCTATTTTTCGCTTTTTTCAAGGCTTACGTTAAAAATCTTTGAAAGGATATATCTTAACACCTTCGGCGAGCGAACTATGACAATTTTCATTTATGTTACACCTCTTGTTTATGTGCAGTCGGCAAAGCTTTCGCGACTGTCCGCTACTACATTCTATGCACAAAGCGCGCCTTATGATACTTTAAATTCTTGTAATCTTCGCCACGATTACAGACATATCGTCTCTTGAGCGCGAGTTACGCACAGCCTCGGTGAGTATATGGTCGGCGTATTCCTTCAAGCTCTTTTTCGGCGGCTTCGCGAGAAGCTCTAAAAGCCAGGGCGAATCCTCCGCGCACTCCACGACGCCGTCCGAGAGCATAATAATATAGTCCTCTCCCTTAACCTCAACTCTTATTCTCTCGCTGTCAATATTTTTCATAAGCCCTATGGGCGCGGTTTGAGATTTTATGCGGAAAATTGAGGAGTCTCTTTTCACAAAGGAGGGAGCAGAGCCGCTTTTTACGAAGGTCGCCTCGCCGGTTATCAGGTCAAGCTCGAAGAGGTCAAGAGTCGCGGAGCATTCCTCCGACCTACGCCTCATAGAGTGGTTAAGAAGATGCATTACAGTGTCCTTCGATGCGCCGAAATCCAGGGCTCTCTCAAGGAAGGATACGGCAAACTCCGAGGTATCCTTCGCCGCGTCTCCTCTGCCCATTCCGTCGGACATAAGGGCGAAAAATCTATCGTCGGAGGACTCGAACATAAGGACGCTGTCGCCCGAAATTTCTCTCTCGTCTCCTGCAATTTTTCCGCTGGCGCACTCCACGGCGAACATTCTTCTGCTATCGCACTCCATAAGCGCCATTTTACCGTTTCTGTAAAATTCGGGCGTACCGAGCTTCATACCCAGTATAGACTCGATACCAAGCCTCAGCTCCTTTGAGCTTATCCTTTTTCCGTCCTCGTCCTCGCAGGCAAGTATTAAATGCTTCTTCCTCGTGCCGAACACCCTCGCCACGCCGTCGTCAATGCCGAAGTTGCGCATAACCTCGCAAATAGGCTCGCAAGCTGCGTCGTCGGTAAGGTGGTCAGCCTCGTCCCTGGACCTCGCCTCTCCTATGAGCTTGGCAATAAGTCCGTACTCCTCGGCAGTTGAGTCGCCGTCCTTTTTCTTGAAGTTTTCATGCTCCGCGCGCGCCGCCTCCCGTATTATTGCCGCGGCTACCTCCTCTGCCCTCTCGCAAAATTCGGTGGCGGTGTTTATGTCTGCAGGGATAATCTTCTCTCCGCGCCGAAGCTTTTCAGCAACCGCGTCCGCCGAGCGCAGGCAGGGGCGGATATCCTCAGCCATACACAGCTTCAAGGTCGGACAGGTGCGGCAATGAGCGTCGGCAATATCCACCACAAGCCCTCTGTACTCCTCGTGAGTTAAGGGAAGATGTGAGCGCGAATAGTTTTCTATAAGTCCCGAAAGAGAGGTCAAGGATGCCTCAAGGGAGTTAAGCGACGCACCCCTTCTGTTGCGGTATTTCAGAGCCGCAGAGCCCACCATATCCTTCGCGCTTTCCACGGTTGCAACGCACTCCTCGGGGCTTTTCTCCTTCGCTATGCCCCTGCACAGAGGTGCCGCAAGTGTTGCGGCAATAAGGTACTCGGGGAGGGTCGAAAGAAATCCCTCAAGCCCTGCGGTATAGCCACTCCACGCAGAGAGCAGAACGCCTCCAAGCACCAATGCGTAAATCACGCCAAAGTTAAACACAAGTCCTGCGCCAAGGCCTGCAAGTCCGAAGGCAACCGAATAAACTCCCGAAACGCCGAGAGAGGACACAAATCCAACCGCCAGGGCGCGGTAAGGTCCGAAGCGCTTCGCCACAATCAAGGTGATGAAGGACACGAAAATATGCGCCGCCGATATTCCGAATATAACAAGCTCAGACAGGGAAAGCGTAACGAAAAACAGAAGCGAAAGCAGCGAGAGTGAAAACATAATGACGTTATACCTCTCACCGTCACGCTTACCCTTAAGCGACAGAACGTTTTTGTTCTCCACAAGCAGTGCCGAAAGGTCAATTCCCGAGCCGAAAAGCCCGGAAAGCAAAAAGGTAGTAGCAGGAGGCATCAGCACCATAGCAAGCCCAAACAGCACCGTCGTTAATGAAAAGCCCGTGAGCAAAACCTCGTAAGCCGCGACCACAAAGCCGCCGATAACCGAGGCGGACATTCGCGCGCCTATGCCCTCGCAGAATAGTCCCTCTTTCTCTTTTCCACCCGATATTATAACTCTGATAAACGCGACGAGGGCTGCGGACAGGGCGTACACAATACCCTCACCTCCAAGGGTCAGGGCGCCTATGGCACAGCCTGCCCCCACGGTCCAGACACCGAAGGGCAAAAGTGCAACAAGAGCAAGCCCGAGAGGCCTTGCACCGAACGCCACGTGGCACCTTGAGAACAGAACTCCGAGGGTGAACATAACAAGCTTTATGAGAATGTCGGTGCGGTCACCGACCTCCCTTCCCCGAAGCACACCCTGCACAAAGCCGAGTATACCATGGGTCCCCTTCGGGCTTTGGCTATCCTCTTTATCCTCGAGTATTTCTTTATCCTTTAATTTATCCATTTTACAAGCTCCTTCTCTCGTAAGTTTTTAATTAAATTATAGCGAAACACGAGATATAATTTTGTCGAATGAGCCTTGTAAAATGCTGTAAATGTAAACCGAACATTGCAAAAATGGGCAAAAACTCCGATTTTCGTGCGGAATTTCTGCCCATTATGTTTTTATTTGCGATATGTTAACTGCATATTATTTGTTCTTACCGAGTATAATCTGCCAAAACGTCTTGACAAAGCTTCAAGTATAATCTGCCGCCACGTCTTGACAAAGCTTCGAGTAAATATGCCGCGTCTTTGCAAATCTTCAACCTGCGGCTCAACCCTTCTATCGTCGGGGAGCTCACCTGCCGCAAAGCCACTTCTACAGCTTCAAGCAGAAGTCACAGCTCTTCACTATAGCAAGCTTCACCCTCTCCGTGTCGCCTCTCTACTCTTCAGCTTACTCTGCCGCCTCTCCGTATATACGGCTTGATACTAGGTATCCTCTCGGGGAGATTTTGTTATAGTACCAAGAGGCACACTCGGGGCGGTAGCCCTCTTCGTATTGCTCACGCGATATAGTCAGCTCACGCCACTCCTTATCCAGACTGTCGGGTCCCGACTCAAGAGTATAAATAACCGAGTAATTATAGCTGTCGGGAGCCTCGGTATCGCCATACGCATCGTCGCAAATTCTGCCGTTTACGTCAACCATACTACTGCCGTTTATCTGTCCGTGTACGTACTTTTTAATATTCGCCATAGTGACTACCCCGTCAGCGAAAAGCTCCAGAGTTTTGTTAATTGTTCTCGGCGGGAAGCATCTGTCCTCCATACCTCTTGCGAGGACGGTGGGAATTTTTATATAGGGAATAAAACTCTTTGCATCAAACCGATTCACCCACAGATTGTAAATTTCCTCTCCTGCAGAAGCTCGCGTCAAGCCACCCTTCTGCCACTCGGGTATATCCTCCATATAAGCCGTGGTATAGGAAACGCAGCCGAGCCTTACGAGATTTATGTGCGCAAGGTATAAGTAGGAGAGGTAGCCGCCCCAGGATATTCCGTGGGAGTACACCCTCGACATATCGGCAAGAGGGAACGATGCAAGCAGCCCCTCCGCCATAAGCAGAGTTTTAACGCTTACGTAAGCCCAGGTGTTCTCAGTGTCCGAGAGGTCCTCGCGCCAGGGCGTCCAAGCCTTAGGTCCGCCTAAGGGATTATCCTCAATTCCGTTTTCCGTCTGGCATCTTCCGTTATTGTCTATGGCGAGGGCAATAAAGCCGCGGTCAACCCACTCGGTGGTCCACCTTTCGTAGGCGCGCCCGTCGCCGCCGTGAATAAGCAAAATAACGGGATACTTCTCCCTTCCCCTGTCGGGAATTCCGAGATAAGCGAACATCTCCGTCCCTTTACCCTTATAGTCTGCGCCCGAAATATAGACGGGCGTAATTCTTTTGTCAAGACCCTCTACTCTGTATCCCTCGCGTAAAATCACCGAGGGAGTAATTTCCCCGAAATCAAACATTTTTCTCTCCTTTTTTACTTTTTATTACTCTAACTTGAAGGTATAACCTCACCGCGAATACTCTTTGTATCAAAGATATACCCTGCCCTGAATACTCTTTGTAGAAAAATATAGCCTTGCAGTTTATTCCGCCTCAAAGGTTGTGACCTCGCCGTCAAGACCAACCCATACAACCGTATCAACCCGTCTATCACCCGAAAGGCTCTCGACGAGCGCTCTTCCCTCCGCCACACTCATAGAGAAAAGAGCCGTGGAAAGGGCATCTGCAAGCCCCGAGTCCTCCGTCAGAATACTGACCGAGGAAAAGTAGCCCGACGGCATAAGTGTATCCTTATCTATTATATGATGATATCTGACACCGTCAACCTCAAGGTAGCGCATATAATCGCCCGAGGTTACGAAAGAGGTGTCGGATATATACATTTCCTTAACGTAGGGCAGACCGTTCTCGCTCTTTGGGTTCTCTATACCTGCAAGCCAACCCTCGCCCGAGGGCTTTTCTCCAACAACCCGAAGGTTCCCTCCTACGTTAATAACGAAGCCGGAGATGCCCTTAGCCTTGAGAATATCCGCAAGCCTCTCCACAGCATACCCCTTGGCAATAGCACCCACGTCAAGGGACATCTCTCCGTCCGTAAGCTCGACCGTCATATTGACGGGGTCAACTATAAGCTTGTCTATATCGCAATGCTCTGCCGCCCGAGCTAAAGCCTCGCTGTCGGGAAGTGTCCCAATTTCGCCCATTTTTACAGCCTCGCGCCTCTCGTGCCAAAGGGAAAGCACAGCGCCCATAGCCACGTTTACCTCCCCTCCCGTGAGGGTGTACATCTCCTTTGAGAATTCAAGCAAACGAACAAGCTCCTCGGGTACGCGAACAGCCCCCTTGCCGGCATTTTTATTGACTGCCGCAAGGTTTACTAAACCGTCATATTCGTTGTAAATATCAAAAAGCTTGTGATAACCCTCAAGTGCCGCATATAACTCGCCGCAAATCTCCCCGAACTCCTCCCCGTCCATACCCGAATAATCGGTGAAGGAGGTCTCGGTATCAAAGAGACCGTAGTAGCTGACGCTCTCGGGCTTCGTCTTTTCCCCTCTTAGCAATATTGCCACAACCACAGCGCATACAAGCACGCCGAGAATTATGAGAGGAAGTATATCCTTTAGTGTAATTTTCTTTTTATCCAATTTATCATTCTCCAACCAAAATTTAAGCAAAAAACGGTAATATGTAAAGTGTTATTTACTTTTTCCCATCTTTTTGCTAGCAGACGACTCTTTAAGTGCGCTCGCCGTGGATATGTATAAATTGATAGTTGTCTCCAGTGTTTCTCTTAGCGCAGACCTCATTTCCCGAGGCAGCACCCTGGACCTTCTATATAGGTGCAGAAGGTGAAGCTCCTCCTCGGAAAGCTCCGAGGTATCCCTGCGAAGGGGCATATCCAAAAGCTCCGACACGTTAACCCCAAATCTCTCGGAAAGCAGCGGAAGCATCTTCATAAAGGAGGAGGAACGTCCGCGCCTCCAATTATTTACCGTCTTTTCCGCAAGGGAAAGGGCGCGCTCAAAGGAGGCGTCGCTGTCAAACTCCGACTCAATTAAGGAGAGAACCCTCGCTCTTATCTTTTCTGTGTTATCACTACTCATATTTTTCTCCGTTTATTTCTAAATTGCCCGTTTCTCTAAGACAGCACAAGGCAAATTCTCACTTTTTTCTTATTTGCAGTACTGCAAAAAGAAGCCCAAAGATAAACCCCAAACTTCTTTCAAGTCAACCCATACCGCAAAAATCAGGACACGTCAGCCGACTTACGTCTTAATTCTTACCTTTTCGCTTGCCCTTATCCTTGTCTTTTTTGGGCTTTGCTTTAGTGCTTTTTCTCGGCGCGTCAAGATAGAAGGGACGGCCGCTTTTTTCTTCGCCTTTAGCTTCACCCTTCGCAGAAGCTTTCTTCTTTTCTACCATATTTTCAGGCTCACCCTTCGCAGATGCTTTCTTCTTTTCTGCTGCACCTTCGGGCTCGCCCTTCGCAGAAGCAGAGCCTGCGCCCTTACTCTCCCTCACAGCCTCCGAGGATTTTGCAAAAGCTCTCGCGCCACCGACCTCTTTTCCAGTTCTGCCTTTTGGCTTATCGGTAGAAAAACCAAACCTGCCTACCCTCTCACCGAGAGTGTAGTATTCGCCGTGTACGTAGGCGAGCAGGTCGCCTCGCTCAAAGTGGAGCTTGCCTTCCTCGTCAAGAAGCTCCTCACGGCAGGAAACGCTGACTATATCAGCTATGAATACGTCGTGAGTACCCATAGGCATAACATCGGTTACAACGCACTCGAGAGCCACGGGACATTCGCCTACTGTGGGCGGTGCCACCTTCTCGCTTTTTACGGCGGTGATGCCGCACACCTTGAATTTATCTACCTTAGCACCGGTGTAAATTCCCACGTAATCCACAACTCGGGCAAGGCTTGCCGAGGGGAGATTAATAACGAACTCCCCACCCTCCTTCAGTATTCCGTAGGAGTGCCTCGAGGGACGGATTGAAACGTATGCCTTCGCCGGGTGAGTTGCCAGAATACCCGTCCAGGCAACGGTAAGCACGTTGGGCTCCTCAAGGGTTCCCACGGTCACCATAGCAGGCGGAACGGGCGCCAGAAGCGTTCCGGGATTAAAGCTTTTTCTCTTCATCTTTATTCTCCAACATTAAAAGCCAAAGCCGTGTCAGTATAGGGTCGGGCAAAAGCTTGAAGAGCAGATGCTGAAGCTTCGTATACCAGCCCGTAACGTACATCGTGCGCCCACGCCTTACAGCCCTCATACAGCCGCGCACAACCTTCTCGCAATTCAGAAGGGGTTTCATAGCGGACGGGCGGGGACGTGTCACGTTTTCGTGGGCTGTTGCCTTTCCGAGGAACTCCGTTTCTACCCAACCGGGGCAAAAACAGGTAGCCCTTATTCCGTACCTTTTAAGCTCGTAATTTAAGGACTTCGTGTAGTGCAGAACGAACACCTTACCCGAGGAATAAATATTGAAATAAGGCAAGGGAGTAAAGCAGGAGCCGCTGCCCATAGTAACAATCCTCGAGCCGCGCTTCATATAGGGTACCGTCATATGAGTAATCAGCACCGTAGACTTTACGTTAACGTCAATCATACGCGCAACCTCCCCCTCGGCAAGCTGGTCAAAGGAGCCGAAGCTGCCAAATCCTGCGCAGTTGATAAGGTAGTCAACCTTGGGCGCCTCGCACTCAAGCGTCGCGCGCAGATTAGCTATTCCCGCGCTGTCCGAAAGGTCGGCTACGATAACCTTATACTTTACACCAAGCTCCTCACCGAGCTTCTCCATTCTTTCCCTGCGCCTTGCCACAAACCAGAATTCATCTACTCCCTCGCGGCAAAGAGCTCTGGCAAATTCCGCGCCAATACCGCTTGACGCGCCCGTAATTATTGCTAAAGACATATTATTACCTCACAAATTTCCGTCGGGAAAACAACTCCGCGACATAAATATTTTATCATTTGCCGCCCGACCTGTCAAGCATATTTCGCATAAATTACGAAATATGGCGCCAAAATTACGATACGCCCATAAAATCTCCAAGGCTTATTATCCGCACCTTTTAAAAAATAAACAAAATTTTATAAATTTCCCCATTTATTAACAGCTAATTAATAAAGTTGATGTATACTATGAAATAAGATATATTATCTTAAGGCATCAAAAAAGTAAATACGCCCGTTTTCGCGGTGCGCCCTTTTACAGCATAGCCGCCCCGACAGAAAGGAAAAATGATGAGAAAATCAACACTCGGGAGATTACTCCCTCTTATACTCGCTTTAATATTGACGGTAAGTCAGCTGACCTCCTGCCTTTACCTTTTCGGCAAAGACTTTGACACGGATGCAGGAGAAGAGGTCGAAGATGATGGCGACAAGGACAGCGCAGGCGGCTCCTCCGAGGGTACCGACGACACAAACGGTAGCGGTAACGTTCCCGAATTTCTCCCGAAGGATGACGAGGACGTCGACTCCTCCGCCATTACTCAGCCCACGAGGGCGCTGCTCTCTGTTGTGAGAATTGTCTCAAACTTTGAGAAAAAAACCAACTACTCAACCACCCCCTTTAAATCCGAGGGCTCGGGTGTCATTTACAGCCTTGACAGAGAGGCGGGAGACGCCTTTATCGTAACGAACTACCACGTTGTCTACAACAATACGGCAACCCCCAACAAAATAAGCGGGGACATCGACCTCTACCTCTACGGCCAGGAAAACGAAAAATACAAAATTGACGCCACCTTTGTCGGCGGCGCACTGACCCAGGATTTGGCGGTTCTCCGCGTTGAGGACTCCGAGGTGCTGAAGAACAGCTATGCCGTTGCCGCCACACTGGGCGACTCCGACAGCCTTCGCGCCCTGGACGAGGTAATAGTCATAGGCAACCCCGACGGACTCGGAATATCCGCAACCACGGGTATCGTCAGCGTTGACAGCGAGTCTCTCAGTATGATTGGAGCCGACGGCGCGAGCGCTATCGACCTTCGGGTAACGAGAATATCCGCAGCCATAAACCAGGGCAACTCGGGCGGCGGTCTTTTCGACAGCAAGGGCAACCTTGTGGGAATAGTCAACGCCAAGAGAATTAACGAGTCCTACGAGGAGGATATCGACAACTTCGGCTACGCCTTGCCCATAAACGCAGTAAGAGTGGTTGCCGACTCCATTATCCACTACTGCAACGGAACCGATATAACCCTCTACCGTTGCCTCCTCGGCATAAACCTCAAGGCAGGCGTTATGGGGCTGGAAGTTGACCCCGAAACGGGTGTAATAACCAAGGTTGAGCGAGTTGAGGTCTCGGGCATCTCCTCAGGCTCAATCCTTGAAGGCAAGGTCGGTGTAGGAGACGTCATAAGCAGCATCACCGTTGACGGCAAAACCACGAAGGTCACGAGAACCTACCACGTAATAGACGCAATGTACGAGGCAAGAGTCGGCAGCACAGTTTCCCTCGCTATCACAAGAGGAGATATAAGTCTCACCGTCGAGGTTACCGTACCCGAAAGCGCCCTTGTCGCAGTGAAGTAACCAGGGAGCCCTTAATTGCAACCCAAGTCAAATCCCGTTTGCAAGCAGTATTTAATCCACAGCCTTTCAAAAACTAAAACGAAAAATATCAGAGTTAACAATCTATACCAAAGCATTTTTCTCGCCAAAAACGGCAGATTTGTAAATTAAAGCTTACAAATCTGCCGTTTTACTTTGTTTTTGCACTATAAATTAAAATTGAATAAGTCAAAAGATAGTGAAATATTTTGCTTTGCAAAATGTGAAATAATGTTCTGTCGATCATTGTGAAATATCTCGCTCCGCTCGATGTGAAATGAAATAAATCCCCTCACGCCCGCAGGCATTTCACTCGCTGAAAGCGAATTTCACGCACGAAGTGCATTTCACAAATCCCATAAGGGATTTATTTCGTTGCGCAGTGTCCTTAAGGGAACTGCGCTAGGAGCTGTACTCTTAAGGACACTTTTGAGATACAATAGAATACATTACCTACCGACAGGAAGAGGACGAAGAGTTACAAAAACTCCTCGTCCTCTTTTCTTTGCAAGCACTGCATTTGTGGTCACAAATGCAGATAGTGAAATATTTTGCTTTGCAAAATGTGAAATAATGTTCTGTCGAACATTGTGAAATATCTCGCTCCGCTCGATGTGAAATGAAATAAATCCCCTCACGCCCGCAGGCATTTCACTCGCTGAAAGTGAATTTCACGCACGAAGTGCATTTCACAAATCCCATAAGGGATTTATTTCGTTGCGCAGTGTCCTTAAGGGCACTGCGCTAAAAGCTACCGCTTTTTCTTACCAACCTTTCTCCTTCCGACACGCCTCACGGAGTCAACCCGAGAAAGAGGTCTTTGCTCTCTGCTTGCCCGAAGGGCATCGAGAATATCCTCGCCGCGCTCTGTTGTGAATATAAGATGGGTGTGCCTTATACCGCACCTCGAAAGCTCCTCGCCCTTGTCTCCCATATAGGTTACCGCGGAGTTAAGAATAAGGTTTCTGTGCTTATATTCCCTCAGAAGCGGGAACCTCTCTCCGCGCCTGTCAATAAGACTCGCCTTGCCGCACTCGTTACAGCCGAAGTTCTCCTTGATAAAGCACCTCTCCGTAAGCATCAAGGGAATTCTTCCGTAGGTAATAACGCCGCCGCCGATATCCCTCGCCATAGGCAAGGTCAGCTCGGGTGACAGAACCGTACCCGTGACACCAAGTCCCGACCAGAAAGCATCGGACGCGCGGTTTGTAACGTTTAGTCGGAAGCCGCCGAAGGAAGCAAGCCCCGCCTCCTTGACAAGAGATATATGACCTAAGTTGCTTATCATAGCGTTTTTAATACCAAGCCTTGCAACCTCGCAAAGCCTCCCCCTCACCTCGGCAAGCTCGTCCTCCATTATAACGGGAGGCAGGCTGACACCTCCTGCCGCGGTGACAGTGTCGTCCGAAGAAAACAGCGGCACGAATTTAAAGTCTATCTTATCAAGCTCGGAGCCGCAGCTCCTCACAGCCCCAAGGAAGGTTTCCTCCGAGAGGAACTCCGCGCTCACAAGCTTGTTTCCGTTCGCCGAAGCTCCCCTCGTCCCGTAGGTATATTCGGGCAATTCTGCACACCGCCCGAAGTTCTCAAGCCTTTCCTTCGAAGCTCTCGTCACCTCATAGGAATACTCGGGAAATGCTACTCGCCGCCCGAAGTCCTCGAACCTCTCTGCCGCAAGCCTGCGAAGGGCGTTAATTGACGAAGGCGGCAGGTTCAAGCCCCCGTCAAGACTAAGCTCAATATCCTCGGCGCGAAGCGCGAGGAAGGTGTTGCCCATTTTAGAGAGCCTCTCCTTGACACCAAAGTCGGTGAGAGGAGAGCTTTCCGCCTCAGCAGGCACGTCACCGAAAGCTGTGACACTTCGCGTGCCGTCATAAAGCGTCATACTCGCAGCCTTACCGCGGAGGATTTCCACCCTTGCGAAAACTCTGTGCCGCGGCACGGCAAGGTCTGCCGAGTTTATCTCCAAGCCCTCTCTTTTATCCTCCTCGGAGCGAATACCCGTCATAGCCGAAAGCTTCGCTCTGTAATATCCGTCGGTAAAGCCGCTTCGGGAAAATGCGCGGCGCAAAAGCTCGCGCTCACGCTCATTGGGACGGCGGTTTTCGTCAAGCAGCCGCCTATACACCGAGGTGACCGTATACACGTAGCCTGCGGACTTCATTCGCCCCTCGATTTTCAAGGACGAGACGCCCGAGAGAATAAGCTCGGGGATATGCTCCGCAAGGCATAAATCCTTCAAGGATAAGGGATATCCCCTACCCCGTGTAGAGGAAAACGGCAGTCTGCAGGGCTGAGCGCACTCGCCGCGGTTGCCGCTTCTGCCGCCAACCATAGAGGAAAAGAGGCACTGCCCCGAGTGGCAAACGCACAGCGCACCGTGGAGGAATACCTCAATCTCGGGTGTGACCTTTTCGGTTATTTCACATATATTTTCGTAGGAAAGCTCACGGGCAAGCACCACCCTGGAGCAACCGAGCCTTGACGCCTCCTCAGCCCCGAGGGAGTTATGCACGGACATCTGAGTCGATGCGTGCAGCTCAAGGTCGGGCACAGCCCGACGAATCTCCCTGACCGCGCCAAGGTCCGCCACGATAAGAGCGTCAACGCCTAACAAATACAGCTCACGGGCGTACTCCACAACGTCCTCCATCTCCCTGTCATAAACGAGAGTGTTGACCGTCACGTACAGCTTCACTCCGTGAAGATGGCACAGCGTCACAGCGCGCGAGATGGCACCCGTGTCAAAATTTTCGGCATACGCCCTTGCGCCAAACCTCTTGCCGCCAATATAAACGGCATCTGCCCCTGCGGCTATCGCCGCCTCCAGGCACTCAAAGCTCCCCGCCGGCGCAAGCAGCTCCGGCAAAGCATTTTTTCTTTTCATTTATTATCCTTCTCACAGCCATAAAAGCCGCTTTCGCCCGTATGTATTGTCTATCGCTTTACAAAACCTTTCGGGTCTTATTTATTCGGTCAATTGCAAATAACGAAAGTAGTTTATTATACAAAATGTGTTTTTTGATGAAGCACGAAGTTATTCATAAGCCAGCCTGCACACATTTGCTTTTTTCTTTCATTTAAAGACACCATCAAACTCTTTTAACTCTGTCCACTTGATTTTTTGATGAAGCGCAAAGATTTTTCCGGCGCCAGCGGTACGAGGGTACCGCAAGTCGAAAAACTCTGCCGCGATTCACAAAAAATCACTTTTTCCAGTATTTGCGATCTAACGTCCTATACATTATCGCCTCCGCAATATGGTCCGCCGAAATCCTCTCCTCCCCGTCAAGGTCGGCGATAGTCCTCGCCACCTTCAACACTCTGTCGTGTCCTCTTGCGGAAAGCCCGAGAGACTCGAACGCCTCCTTCATAAGCTGCGCGCCCTCTTTGTCAAGGGTGCAGTACTTATGCATCATCTTCGGGGTCATATTTGCGTTAAGGGTTCCCGGCTTGTCGCCGCCCTTAGTAAGTCGCTCGTCGGTGAATTTCCTTCCTGCGTTGACTCTCTTGCGTATCTCGGAGGAGGGCTCACCGGGAGCCGACTTGCCCGAAATCTCGTTATAGGTAACCGAGGGAAGCTCTATTTCAATATCAATTCTGTCAAGCAAGGGACCGCTTATGCGCTGAATGTAGCTTGCCCTTGAGGAGGCTGTGCATTTGCAGGTTCTGCTGACATCGCCAAAGTAGCCGCAGCGGCAGGGGTTCATAGCGCACACCAGCATAAACGAAGCGGGATAAGTCACCTTAGCCGCCGCACGTGTCACGGTTACCACGCCGTCCTCCAAGGGCTGACGGAGCGACTCGGTTACGGCTTTGGAAAACTCGGGCAGCTCGTCAAGGAACAAAACGCCGTTGTTGGCAAGAGATATCTCGCCGGGCTTCGGTACTGTTCCGCCGCCCACAAGACCCGGCATTGTCACGGTGTGATGAGGCGAACGGAAGGGCCTTTCGGTTACAAGGTTTGATTTCAGGGTTCCCGTTACGGAGTGTATCTTGGTAGTCTCCACAGCCTCCTCGAAGCTCATATCGGGGAGAATTGTGGGAAGTCGCTTCGCCATCATAGATTTACCTGCGCCGGGAGGGCCTATCATAAGAACGTTATGACCGCCTGCTGCCGCAATTTCAAGGGCGCGCTTCGCCTTCAGCTGACCTCTTACGTCGGCAAAATCCAGCCCCTCGGGACGGGAGGAAAGGTCGAACATCGAAGCATCAAAGCGCATAGGTCGGATAAGCTCCACGCCCTTTATGTGGTTTATCAGCTGTCGGAGATTATCCACACCGAAAACCGAAATTCCCTCTACCACGGAAGCCTCGCCTGCGCACGCCGCGGGAACGAAAATCTCCGTCCTGCCTGCAGCTCTTGCGGCAAGAGCCATAGATAAAACGCCACCCACCGAGCGCACCTCGCCCGATAAGGAAAGCTCGCCCACAAAGCACTTATTTGAAAAATCGTAATCCGAGGGAATTATCCTGTCACACTGCAAAATCGCGCAAAGGATAGCAAGGTCATAGCCCGAGCCCTCCTTTTTGATATCCGCAGGAGCGAGGTTTATCATAATATCAAGACTTGGAAAAAGATAACCGCTGTTCTCGCAGGCTGACCGCACGCGGTTTTTCGCTTCCTTGACCGCCGCGTCGGGAAGTCCCACCAGCTCGAACTTGGGAATTCTGTCCCAGCCGCTGCATTCCACGGCAACCTCGAAGCCCTCTATTCCAATGACACCTGCAGAATAAACCTTAGATAACATAACCCCTCCATTTAACTATGCACGTTTATACATATATTATATATAATCCACAGGTAAAAATCAAGGTGTAGCCGATATTTGTTTTTCTTTAGTCTTGATATGTTTTTTTACTCTAGCTCGGATTTGTTTTTCCTTCACCTCGAAATTATATGCCTTTTGCACAGCACTTTGCTGCTCGTTCGTTTATCTTTTATCATTACGCTCGTGCAATTTCGATTAAAATATTTCGAATTATGCGATAATTTATTAACATAGATCAACCAAAGTTTACAAAAGCCTTGAAAAATACACCGTAATATGTTAAAATATAAAAGACTTGTCTCGCAAGCCTCAAGCCGACGGCGAAGAAGATGCGCGGCAACGCCCAAAACGCAGATGCCGAAAAATCCCCGAAAGAAAGGCTGCCACTATGAAAATTAAGGTTATAGAAAAATCCTACGACGAGGTACAAAGCATCAAGCACAAAAAACACAAAAAGCCCATACGCCCGAATATGTTCTTCAGAACTCTCCTGAAGCTTGTGGCTGTCCCCGACCTTATGCAAACCCATTTCCACCACGAGAAAATAGATATGGAGAAGCTCGGAAAGGACGAGCCCGCCCTTTTCCTTATGAACCACTCAAGCTTTATTGACCTTGAGATTGTGGCATCTATGCTCTATCCACGTCCCTTCAACATTATTACAACGGGTGATGGCTTTATAGGCAAGGACGCCCTTATGCGGTGGATTGGCTGTATCCCAACCAATAAATTTGTCCAGGACACAACCCTTGTCCGAGATATACTACACGCGGTAAGGAAGCAGAAAAGCTCCATAGTCCTTTTCCCCGAGGCAGGCTACTCCTTCGACGGAACCTCAACCACCCTTCCCGAGACCACCCCTGCGCTGATAAAAATGCTGAAAATTCCCGTAATAATGATACACGCCTACGGGGCATTCTCCCGCGACCCGCTGTATAACAACCTTCAGCGGAGAAGCGTTGAGGTGTCCGCAACCGAAAGATACGTGCTGTCTGTCGAGGATATTGAGAGAATGAGCGCAGAGGAGATTGGCGAGATTGTTGACCGCGAATTTTCCTTTGACAACTTCGCCTGGCAGCAGGAAAATCATATTAAAATTGACGAGCCCTTCCGCGCCGACTATCTGAACCGCGTCCTCTACACATGCCCCCACTGCGGCACGGAGGGGAAAATGCAGGGCGAGGGCACGAAGCTTCGCTGTAAGGAGTGCGGCGTTAGCTATACGCTGGACGAATACGGCTACCTCAGCTGCGACAATGCCGAGACGAAATTCACCCACGTTCCCGATTGGTATAAATGGGAGCGTCAGTGTGTAAGAGCCGAAATTGAGGAAGGCAAATACAGGCTGGATATACCCGTCGATATTTGTATGACCGTAGACACCCTTCACCTTTACCACGTGGGCGAGGGCAGACTCGTTCACGAGGAGTCGGGCTTCACCCTTGACGGCTGCGAGGGTAAGCTCCACTACGAGCAGAAAACCCGAGCAAGCTACACCGTAAACTCCGACTTCAATTGGTACGAGCTTGGAGACGTTATTTCCATAGGCAACAACGAGCATCTCTTCTACTGCTTCCCTAAGGTTGAGGGCGACATAGTAGCCAAAACCCGACTTGCGGCGGAGGAGCTTTATAAGATAGCGAACGCCAAGGCGAAGGCAGAAAAAGAGGAAAATCTCGCGAAAGCTCGCTTCGTCAGCACTTCGGAGGGGACCACTGTTATAGGAAAAATGTCGGAAGAGGAGCTTGCGAAAATTACAGGTAAATCCCAATCAGACGGTCAATAAAACACAAAAATGTAAATTAAAGTATGAAAAACAGGCACTAAACGCGCCCCGCGGTGGGTTTGCGAGCAGTGCCTGCTTTTTTATTTTCATTTTTCTTTTACCGCTGTTAGAGAGCGCATTTGCCACCGCGCGAGAGCATCGCGCCACAGCCTCTGTGCCGAAAGTCAGCCTTCTTTGAGCGCTGAGCTTTTCGGCTGAAATTTAGTGACGAAGCTTCCCTCTCGGGTGCAAGTCTAAACTCCGGCTCTCTAACAAAGCTTCCCTCTCAGGGTGCGCAAAATTTCGCCTACTCCGCTGTGTAAAGTCAGCTTACGTACAGCTTAGAAAAACGCGTTCTCCCTGTAAAAATTACTTCTTAGCCTTAGGCTTTCTGATGCGGTTGAGCTGACGGTTCATCTTAAGCAGCTCCTCCTTGGTGAAGGTGACGTTAGCCATACTAATCATGCTTGCAAGTCGAAGCACGGTAAAGCTGCCCATCATTTCCATAAGGCCGCCGCCTGCGGACATATCAACGTCAAAGCCGCCCTTCTTATCGGGGTCCTTTTTGCCCGCTGCCATTTTCTTTTTCATAGTCAGACCAAGCTTCATAAACCAAAGCTTGCCCCAGAAGCTCTGCATAATATCGCCGAGCTTATCGTTAAGGGAGAAGCGTCCCTCGGGAGCGTTTACGTCGAACCAGTTAAGAACCGCGCCCTTCTCTACGAGAACGTAGTCCATATTCATCTCGTCTACCTTGCGGATTACGCCCTCGTCGGAAAGCTCGCCCGCCTTGGCAACAATCTTGCTTTCACCTACATTCTTCACCTCAAAGTAGAAGAAATGGTCGGGCGCAGACTTTTTGCCTACGGACTCGCCGTTGACAAACAGCTCAACCTCGGGAAGGTTGGAGTAAACCGTAACCTTGGTTACGTCCTCAACTCTGTCAATATATCTCTTGCCGCAAAGGTGAACGAAGGGCTCGTCGGAAAGCCAAGCCTTGTAAGCAAAGAAGGCGTCCTTCTTATACTTTCTGTCCATAGTAACAAGACCCTTGTGGTTCTGTCCGTTCTCGCCGCCCTCAGCGCGCGCATCGGCGCCGAAATCGAACATATTCCAAACGTGAGTTGCCCAAAGGTACTTACGGGAGAAGAGCTGCTTTATAAGCTCCTCGTGGTAGTACGCCTGATATTCCTCGGTGTAGTCGCCCTGCTTGGGGTCGGAGGTGTGCCAATTGAGAGCCTCACAGCCGTACTCGGAGCAGCCGATAGGAATTGAGGGGTGCATTGCGTGGAACTTATCGAACCAAGGACCGTTCATAGAGGTTTCGCCGCCGTACCAGCCAAAGTAATGGTTGTAGGAAACGACGTCGGGAATCTGGATATAGGGGTCGTCCATCTTGCACATAGAAACCGCCGCAATTGTGGTAAGGCGGGTCTTATCCATATCGTGGCAAAGGTCGTTGAGAATTCTGTGGTTCTCAAGAAGGTCGTCGTCAGAGCCTGCAATGGAGATTTCGTTGGAAAGTCCCCAAACCACGATAGAGGGGTGGTTGTAGTTCTGGGAGATAAGCTCCTTCATCTGTGATACGGTGTTCTCTCTACCGCCGGGCATGTGCCTTGAAATATAGGGAATTTCAGCCCATACAACCATACCGTACTCGTCGCACAAATCGTAGAAGTACTGGTCGTGCTGATAGTGAGCCAAGCGGATTGTAGTCGCGCCAACCTCGCAAATAAGCTCCATATCCTCCTTGTGATGCTCGGGAAGAAGAGCGTTACCTATGCCGAGTCTGTCCTGGTGACGGGATACACCGCGCAGAGGATACTCCTCGCCGTTAAGGATAAATCCGCGCTCGGGATTAATCTCGAAGGTGCGGCAGCCGAACCTTGAGCAAACGTTATCCAAAACCTCGTCGCCCTCGACGATTTCAGCCTCGCAGCAGTAGAGGTAGGGGTCGCGTCTGCCGTGCCAGAGATGCACGTCCTTAATATCAAAGGTAACCTTCTTTTCGGTGGACTCAATTTTATCAAGCTCGTTTTCGTCCTTATCGTAGAGGGTGTATACAAGCCTCTGACCCTCGGAAAGCTCGGTTGCAAATACCTCGACGGTAACAGCCGCATCAGCTCCCTCAACCTTGGGGGTTATCATAATGCCGGGTGCGCCGTAGTAATCAAGGTCGAAATGAGTGTCGGGAACGGTGACGATATATACGTCTCTGTAAATACCGCCGTAGAAGGTGAAGTCAGCCATCTGGGGGTAAACCGTCTCGTTTGCCTCGTTGTTAACAACGATACTAAGCTCGTTCTCTCTGTCCTTAAGAGCTGCCGTAAGGTTTACTCTCCAGGTGGAGTAGCCGCCGTCGTGGTGGCGAAGATGCTCGCCGTTAAGATATACGTCAGCGGAGGAATTCGCGCCGCGTATCTCAAGGTAGTGGTTACCCTCGGGGAGTGTGGACTTGTCAATAATTTTTGTGTAAACAGAAGAGCCGCGGAAGTAGTCGTTGCCGCCGTCCTGACCGTCCACCGCGTTCCAGCTGTGAGGAAGGTTAACAAGTGTAGCCTCGCCCGACACGGGATATGCGCTGTCCTTAACGAAGGACCAGCCCTCGTTTATTTTCAGAATATTTCTCATTTAGTACTCCTTTAAGTTAATTAACTTTATCTTTATTTTAACAAAGTTAACCCTTCATTTCAATATATAATATATAGGATTTTGTAAACTTTTATTTAAAAAATCGGCGCCCGACTAAGATTTGCCGAGCGCCGAACTTCACACATCAAGAGTTAAATTGCGCAAATTATGCGTTTTCAGCTACCTCGACTGCCTCTGCCGCCACGTGACGCTCAGCAAGCTCAGCGTTCATCTTCTCGAGGGTCTTTTTGTCAAGGTTATAAACAAGAGCAAGACCTACGAACTGCATAACAGCAGCTACAAGGAAGAGCGCGGCAACGAGAACGCGAAGGTTAATCGGAACCTGAGTGCCAATGAACTTTTCAACGTTTATATAAGCCTCTCCTGCCTCGTTGATGTCGTTATTAACGTAACCGAGCCAGCTCATTATTACAAGCGCAAACGCAGGACCGATACCCTGTGCGAGCTTTCTGAAGAAGGAGTGAAGCGAGTAAACCACGCCCTCCTCGCGCTTACCGGTCTTCCACTCGTTGTAGTCGATAGCGTCACCCATCATTGCCCAGGAAACAGTGGAGTAGATGCCAAGGCCAAGGCTGTATATAAGCTGTGCTATAACGTAAAATACGAGGTCAAGAGCGGTATTATCCGGAGTAATAATAAAGAGAGCAAGACCGCCGCATATAGAGCAAATAGCGCCTATAACGGAGAGCTCCTTTTTACCGTACTTAGTAACCATCTTACGGGCAAGAGGAGTGAAAACTAAAATGGGAATCATAGAGAACATCTGAACAATACCCGAAATCTGTGCATTCTGGAAATACGTCTGGAACACAACGGATACCGCGGTAGCTGCGCCCTGCATACCTATAAACATACCCATAGCGGCGAGAGTTGCGCCTACTGCGGGACGGTTAAGGCAGAAGTTCTTAAGAGCCTCAAAAACGTTGAACTTAGGCTGTTCTTCGCCGACCTTAATTTCTTCTTCAACGCGAATCTCGGTGTTGCGAATCATAAACTGGAAGCAGATAAATCCGAGAACGCCCATTATGAGAGCGGCAACGAATACCATATTACCGTTCAATGTTACGCCATCTTCCTCGTAAATGATAAAGGGAAGAATAACCATAGGAAGCATATTTCCTACCATAGAGCCGATGGAACGCCAAGCAGAAAGAGATGCTCTGTCTGCAGGCTCCTTCGAGATAAGAGAAAGAAGAGAGCCGTAAGGAACGTTAGCAATGGTATAGAACGCATCCCAAACTACGTAGCCGGCGATAAAGATAACAATCTTTGCCCACAAGGGAGCGCCGGGGAACGGAAGGAAGCAAAGCGCGCCTCCAACGATAAGTCCGATAGAGCCGAACCATATGTAAGAGAGAAACTTATTTCTCTTATAATGACGTCTGTCGGAGTCGATAATAGTACCGATAAGCGGGTCGTTAATTGCATCCCATACCTGAACTATTACGAGAAGAAGAGAATACCAAAGACTGAGGCCCATTACCTGAGTCCAGAAAAGCGCCATAGTTCCTTTGAGCGCAAAGCTCATATTACAACCAAGGTCGCCTGCGGCGTAAGCCACGCTGTCGCGAATGGAAAACTTACGCTTGCCATTTGCATCAAGTTGAACTTGTTTAGCCATTTTAACCTCCTGAAAAATATAATTTTTATTGGCTGTTATAATTATAACAGAGTATTAAACATTTTAAAAGTACCAAAGTGCCACTTTTGTGACACCCCCGAGACAAATTTTAGTACATTTATTTATACAATATGCACAAAGAACCGGGAAAATAAAGGTAAAAAAGGTATAAAACACCAAAAAGACTTGACTCAACCGACGAAATTTGATACAATTTATATGTGAATGAAAACCCTGCCGCAGGAGTAAGACTATGTATAAAATATGCAAAACCGAGTCGTCCGCAAGAAGGCAAAGAGAGATAGAAAATTGCCTTCTCGAGCTTATGAGCATCAAACGCTACGAGGATATTACCATAACCGAGCTGTCGGAGAAAATGAATATGCCAAGGAAGGCGTTCTACCGCTATTTTGACAGCAAGGATGACGCTCTTTACGCCCTCATAGACCACACCATGGCGGAATACTCAGGCTTCACGGTGGACAAAAGCCAGGAGCCCAACCGTTCCCTGCGCCGCGAGCTTGAGGAGTATTTCAAGTTCTGGATATCCAAGCAGTACCTTCTCAACGCCCTGGACCGTTCGGGGCTTGTGGGTACGCTCATAGAGCGCAACATTTCCTACCCCGTGAAGGACGTTATTATGCTGGAAAAGTTCCTTCCCGACGAGGACAGAGATATAAGCGAGTCCATATTCAAATTTGCCTTTTCAGGTCTTGTATACACTATGATAAATTGGTACAGAGACGGCTTCGCCACCTCAACCCAAGATATGGCTAAGGTCGCCTGCAGAATGTTACGCGAGCCGCTGTTCCCGAACCTTTCAAAGCTTGGTATAGGCGAATAAAATAAGCAAGACTACCCGAAACGAACAAAACAAGCAGGATAACCCAAGGTGAATAAAAAAGTAAGGCAACCCGAAAACAAAAAATCGGGTTGCCTTTTAAAATATGTGATGTAGAAAAACCGCAAGAAAATTTGCAAAACACCGCATTTTGTAAATATTAATTGTCATTTTCTGGGTTTTTCGCCATTTTTAAAGTACTGATACAGGTAACATGGCAGCATACCGTTGTATAGCTTTCTGACCTTATCCGCCCTCTTTCCGTAGAAGCGCTCAAAGCTCGGGTGGGAGGTAATAATATAAACCTGCCAGGGGGAAAGCGACCTGAAATGCTCGCCAATCTCGCGGTATAGCCTCTCCGCCTCGCGCTGCGTACCCAGCCTTTCGCCATAGGGGGGATTTGTTACAATAGTTCCGCGCATACCCTCGGAGGATATTTTGCGCGCGTCGGCGCGGAATACCTTCACGGTATCGGCAACGCCTGCAATAGAAACATTCTTTTCCGCCAAGGCTACAGCCTCAGAGTCAATGTCGGATGCATAAACCTTGAAATTTGAGACACTCTCCCCGTCCTTCGCCTCCTCGCGAGCCGAGCTCCACACGCTCTTCGGGATAAAATTAAACTCCTCCGCGGCAAAGCTTCTCCTTACACCCGGGGCAATTTTTCGCATCATCATTGCCGCCTCAATAGCGATAGTTCCGCTGCCGCACATAGGGTCCCAGAGCAGCACGTTTTCCCTCGGCCTCGATATAGCGGCAATAGCCGCCGCCAGAGTTTCTCTTATAGGCGCGCCGAGAGAGTCACGTCTGTATCCTCTCTTGTGCAGAGGTGTGCCCGAGGTATCTATCATCAGCGTTGCAACGTCGTTGAGTATGAAAAATTCTATCTGGTATTTCACGCCCTCCTCGGGGAAAATGGATATTCCGTACCTTTCCGTCATAGCTCTGACCACCGCCTTTTTAACTATTGCCTGGCAGTCGGGTATGGAGTGGAGCTTTGAGCGAATGGCATGACCCTTCACAGGGAAGATATCGTCTTTTCCGATATAGTCCGCCCAAGGAAGTGCGCGAGTGCCCTCAAACAGCTCCTCGAAGCTATCCGCGCGGAAGGAGCCTACCTTAATATAAACTCTCTCCGCATAGCGAAGGAAAATATTCGAAAGAGCCACAGCCTCCTCGTCTCCAAGGAAGGTAATTCTTCCGTCTATCGTCGATATTCTCTCATAGCCTAAAGCCTCTATCTCCTCACCGAGAAGATGCTCGAGACCGAAAAGGCAGGTTGCAACAAGCTCAAGCTTCATAAATTCTCCACCTCCAAGCAAGCCCTCAACCTAAAAGCCGCGGACAAAGCTCACAAACTAACAAAATAAAGAAACGGGACCTTGGCGAGAGTATCTTCCCCGCCCGTCCGACAAGGGTATTATACCCTATGTGGGCGATATTTGTCAAGGCTTTCGTATTGACAATTGAGCCGCTTTCGGTTACAATATAATAAAGGATAAAAAGAAAGCGGGAGAGGGGGCACGCTTTCGCCTGCCTCCGACGTCCGTCGGGGTACTCTCCTGTGTGAGGTATTATATGAAGCTTATTAAGAACGTTTTACATAAAGGCGAGCTTGTGGATATAGCCGTAGAGAACGGGAAAATCGCAGATATCGGCAAGCTTACAGGTGACGGCGTTGATTTTGGCGGCGCGAAAATTTACCCCGGTCTTATTGACACTCACAGCCACGGCTGTATAGGCAAGGATACTATGGACGCCGACCTTCAGGAGATGTCGGAGTATTATCTCAAATGCGGCACCACCACCTGGTACCCCACCACAATGACTGTCAGCAAAGAGGATATCGTCCGCGCAACAAGCGTTGACCTTTCCAACATCCGCGGAGCGAATATCCCCGGCTTCCACCTGGAGGGTCCCTTCATTAACGCAAAATACAAGGGAGCGCAAAACGAAAGATTCGTTATTCCTCCCACAATGGAGCTTATTAAAAGGTGCAAGAAGGTTAAAAAGATTACCCTCGCTCCCGAGTCCGAGGGCGCCCTTGATTTTATCAGAGAATGTCCTGCCGTCGTCTCCATAGGTCACTCCACCTGCGACTACGACACGGCGCGCGCAGCCTTCGCGGCAGGAGCAAAATGCTTGACCCACACCTTCAACTGTATGTCGCCTATGCACCACAGAGCCCCTGGACCCATTCCCGCAGGAGCCGAGTGCGGAGCCTATGCCGAGGTTATATGCGACGGCGTACATATCCACCCCGCAATGATAAGGCTGCTCTGTAAGCTCTACGGCAAAAGAAGAATTGTCCTTATCAGTGACTCGGTGAGAGCTGCAGGTATGCCCGACGGAGTCTACGAGCTTGGCGGCTTGCCCATCACCGTCACCGACGGAAAGGCGTACACCGAGGGCGGCAATCTTGCAGGCTCAACGGCTACTCTTTTCTACTGCGTGAAGAAAGCCGTGGAATTCGGTATTCCCGAGGAGGACGCCGTAATGATGGCAACCGAAAACCCCGCGCGCCTTATGGGCTTAAGAAGAAAGGGCAAAATCAAAATAGGCTACGATGCGGACTTTATTATAGTAGATAACGACTTTAACCTCATAGCGTCAATAGCCAGAGGCGAATTCTAAAAACGAGACACGTGGCGGCACTTTCACGGCTTTCAAACAAAATTCAAGCCGAATGGCATAGCCAAAATACAAGCTCAATCACAGAGTAAGCATGAGATGCAAGAGTAGTACTCGAAAGAATTCACCGCGGTGATAACCGCACGCGGAAGTCGGGCGAAACGAAGCTTCTAAAAAACCAAGAATTTCGGACACGTGGCGGCACTTTCACGGCTTTCAAGCAAAATCCAATCCGAATGGCATAGTCAAAATACAAGCTCAATCACAGAGTAAGCTTGAGTCGCAAGAGTAGTACCCGAAAGAACTCACCGCGGTGATAACCGCACGCGGAAGCAGGGCGAAACAGAGCCTCTAAAAAACCGAGAATTTCGGACACGTGGCGGCACTTTTGCCAAAAATACGAGACCTTCGCCTAGAAATCCACAGTATGACCGCTTAAACAATAGCTAACCCGAGAGCAGCTCAAGCAAAGCCCCTCAAACGTCAGCTCAAAAGTTAGCCGCAAGAAGAAAGAGAGGAAAGACCTATGTCGGAGCATTTCAGCGACAGAACCAAAATGATGCTGGGTAACGAAGGCTACGAGCGATTAGCCCGTGCCCGTGTCGCAATTTTCGGCATCGGAGGCGTTGGTGGCTATGCCACGGAGGCGCTCGCGAGAGCAGGGGTCGGCGCCCTTGACCTTATTGACTCGGACACGGTTTCCGTCTCCAACGTTAACAGGCAAATCATAGCAACCCACAGCACCGTCGGAGAATATAAAACCGAAGCGGCTCGCGCCCGTATAAAGGATATTAACCCCGATTGCAAGGTTAAAACTCACAACCTTTTCTACACCGCAGAGTGCGCCGATAACATAAGCCTCTCCGACTACGATTATATAATAGACGCTATAGACTCGGTTTCCTCTAAAGTCGAGCTTATCGAGAGAGCCACCAGGGCAGGCGTGAAAATTATTTCAGCTATGGGAGCCGGCAACAAGCTCGACCCCACTCGCTTCCGCGTTGCCGATATATCCAAAACCGCAGTATGCCCCCTCGCCAAGGCGGTGAGAGTAGCCCTGCGCAAAAGAGGCATTAACCACCTTAAGGTGGTATACTCCGAGGAGCCGCCGTACACCCTTGCAAAACAAGACGCCGCGCAACCCGACACCGCCGCAAAAACACCCGAAAACGCGACACACACCGCCACTTGCACAGAAGCTTCTTCAAAAATTACAGAAGGCGAGATGCTCACAGGCACCTGTGCCGGCAGCTTGAAGGGAACGCCCGAAGGTGAGGCAGCTCTCTGCACTTGTGCCGACGCTTCACCCCAAAAGGCAGCCTACGATACGCGCACCCCTCCCGGCAGCATTTCCTTCGTTCCCTCGGTTATGGGACTTATTCTCGCAGGCGAGGTCATAAAGGACCTCTCGGGAGTCTGTAATTAAAACAAATCTGACAAAGGTCGATAAACATTTTCTTCGTAAGCGGCATCTTTGTTTAGCCAAAATGCAAAAGTCTAACCGCAGCCTGCCGGATGTACGAATACAAGCAGGATATGAGCGGAGTCAACGGATAATTATTTCAAGAGCAAGGACGTTTTTTGCTTCGTCCTTGCTCATTTTTTTGTTTGAATACGGGCATTATGGAGCTGTTTTGTAAATATTACTTTACAAAACAGCGGTTTTTATAGTTTTTGTGATAATTTTTTAAATCTAAATTGTGATAAGAACTTCCAAAATGTTTTGATTAAACAAGCTTCATTTAAGCTATCCAACCTCCCCCGCATATCATAGGCAAAGCGCGCTTTGCCTCGGTGTGCAGCTTGAAAAAGTCCGCTTTTTACGCCACAGGACCTACCCGAGAGCAGCATCTTTCAAGGTGTGCCGCGGAGGATAGCTTAAGGTAGAAGTCAAAACGAATTTTGTTGAAGAAAAAGTTCTGTCTTACTTGACTATTTTGTAGAAGAATGTTACAATTTATAAGTAATAATTATTTTGGGAAGGCTTATCTCGAAAAGAGAGCTTTTCCACAGGCAAACGGCAAAGAAAGGCAAATCAAATGTTAAAAAGGTTTATAAGCTATTATCGCCCGCACAAAAAGATGCTGGCGCTGGATATGCTGGCGTCATTCTTTATATCACTCATAGGTATGGTCTACCCCATAGTCACAAACAAAATGCTAAACGAGTATATTCCGGGGAGAATGTATACCACCATAATCGCCGTCGGACTTTTCGTTCTTGTCCTCTACGTCATTCGTATGCTCCTCCGCTACTTCGTCCAATATTACGGTCACCTTATAGGCGTTAAGATGCAGGCGACAATGCGCCGCGACCTCTTTTCTCACCTACAGAAGCTCCCCTTCTCCTTCTACGATAACAACGAGACGGGAAAGATTATGACCCGTATGACCAGCGACCTTTTCGAGGTTTGCGAGCTTGCGCACCACGGCCCTGAAAACCTGCTTATCAGCGCGGTTATGATAGTCCTCTCCTTTACCTATCTTTGCACCATAGATTGGATACTCACCCTTATAGTTTTCGTCTGCGTGCCCATACTGCTTTTCGTTACCTTGCATTACCGCAAGGCTATGAAGGCGGCGTTCGATGACAGGCGCAAAAGCAACGCCATCATAAATGCGGGGGTAGAAAGCAGCATCACGGGCATCAGAGTCACCAAGGCTTTCACCAATTCCAAAACCGAGCTGGACAAATTCCGCGTCGGAGACGAGCAGTTCGTCGATGCCTCGGAGCGCGCCTATTCCGCAATGGCGAAGTTTTTCGCCTCCACCACCTTCGTCACCGAGGTGTTCAACGTATTTATCCTTATCGCAGGCGGTCTTTTCCTATACTCGGGACGGATTGACTTCGGAGATTACGCGGCTTTCGTCGTATCAATAAACCTTTTCATAAGCCCCGTAAACACCTTAATAAACTTTATGGAGCAATTCCAGAACGGCGCCAGCGGCTTCAAGCGCTTTATTGAGATTATGGACGAGGAGCCCGAGCGCGACGCTCCCTGTGCTGTGGATCTTAAAGACGTCAAGGGCAACATTGAATTTAAGGACGTCAACTACTCCTACGACCCCACAAAGGAGGTCCTCCACGGCATAAACCTCAAAATTGAGGCGGGCAAAAAGCTGGCTCTCGTCGGACCCTCGGGCGGCGGAAAGACAACCCTTTGCCACCTTCTCCCCGGCTTCTACACCCTCGGCGAGGGAGGCGGAGATATTCTGATTGACGGAAAGTCCCTTCGGTCGCTCACCCTTGAGTCAGTGAGAAAGAATATAGGAATAGTCCAGCAGGACGTTTTCCTCTTCGTCGGCACAATCCGCGACAATATCCTCTACGGCAACCCCGAAGCCACCGAGGAGGAAATGATAGAGGCGGCAAAGCGCGCCAATATTCACGACTACGTTATGACCTTGGAGAAGGGCTACGACACCGAAATCGGCGAGCGCGGAGTCAAGCTCTCGGGCGGTCAGAAGCAGCGCCTCAGCATTGCAAGAGTGTTCTTGAAGGACCCCGCTATTCTGGTTCTCGACGAGGCGACAAGCGCCCTCGATAACACCACCGAGGTTATGATACAGTCGGCTCTGGACGAGCTGTGCCGCGGCAGGACAACCCTGGTCGTAGCGCACCGTCTTTCCACCATAAGAGGCGCCGACACCATAGCCGTTATCACCGACGGCACCCTCAAGGAGCTTGGAACCCACGAGGAGCTTATAGCAAAGGGCGGCATTTACAAGGAGCTTTATTCCTTGCAGTTCCGAGACAACGACTACACAGATTAATCCACAATTTCGCGCTTTTGTAAATTATATTTTACATTTTTCGTATATTTCGGGATAATTTTAAGGCTTGAAGCTTTGACTTTTGTTGATAATTTGAAAGCTAACAACTATAGCTGCCGGGATAATAGAAAAAGTTAACAGCTTTGTTTTTGAGTATAAATCAAAAGCTTACAGCTTTAGCTTTCGGTAAATCAAAAAACATTTTTGTAAAAAGCAAGGCAGAGGCACCGCCACAGTGTCTCTGCCTTTTTCGTGTTTTCGTGTCTTGTGACCCTTTATTTCGTCATAGTATAAATTACGCAGCTGCAGTAGCAGGGGTTGCCGCATTGTGGGCAGGAATACCCCTCCCTGAGGCTGGACTCATACCAATATTTCGGTATCTCAAGCTCTCGGGTAAATCCGAGATTTTCAAGCACCGAGCCAATATTTATTATACCCGCGTGCTTCCAGGCGGTGCTTATGAAGCAATTAATTCCATCAGCTCTCATATTTGAAATACATCTTTCAACGAGTGCCGTGCCGATACCATAATTGCGGAAGCTCTCCTTCGTCGCAACGGTCGCAACGTATCCGATTTCGGAGGAAAACATCATATCGCGGAATTCATATCCCCGACCTATATTCTGCGCCTCAGATTGATTTATGTACCTGTAGAGAGAAAAGGCAATGACCGCACCCGTGGAGTTATGTACGGCGACGAGCATCTCGTCCGAATATTTTTTGTCCAGAGTTTTCTCTAAAATTTCCTTTGTAAGATACCCCTCGCCCAGCTGCTCGTCCGCAATCTTAATCACCCCGGGGAGGTCCGATACCGTCGCGTGCCTTATGGAATAATTTTTAAACCTTCTCTTAAAAACGTACTTGCCCGTAGTTATAGTATTATTCGCGTTATCGTAGCCCGACCAGAAGCCCTCCAGGGTGTTCGCATCAACCACATTTAAAAAGAAGGTGCCGATGCCGTCGTCAAGGCTCGACTTGGCAAAGTAGGTTCCCGCCAGCCGCTTTTTTCCGTACATTCTCGCTCGAATACTCCACGCCTGCGTCGTTCCAAACCAGGTATGACCCGTGACAAGGCCACAGAAATTTCTCAGCACAACAGGCGCGCGACGCATAACCACTCTGCCGTCCTCGACGTCCTCGTAATAGGACATATATTCACCGCCGATTTTGAAGCGAGTCTCCGCGCTGTCGCCGTATATGGGCGTATCATCCTGCTTTTTCGCCCTTCTGATATAGCCCGACAGAATATCAAGACGGGAGGATATTGTCTGCTCCGAGTACTCAATAGCCTGGAACATCTTCACAACCTGAAGCTCCTCTCTCAAATCCTCTGGATAAACGAAGCCCTCCTCAACAAGAACGATAAAGTTTAAGTTATATTCAAGAGCCAGAATGATTTCCCGATAAACCCAGTCCTCGTCATTTGAGCATCTGTCCAAAGCGCCCTTAGAGAGTATAAGAATATAGTTCTCCGCAGAGCGCAAATTCGCCTTCAGCTGCTCGTCAAACCTTCCCGAGCTCATTTTGTCGATATCGTAGAAGGGGTTATAGCCCTTAAGCCTTAAGTAGTCGTAAACCCTGGCAGCAACAGCCCCTCCACCCGAGCGTCGGTAGCTGATAAAGGTATCAAACATCTCGTCCTCCAAAAATAGTAATAATCAGAAAAATCGCAAAATCGCCGTATTTGTTAGCTTATGTTTACATTTTACATCTTTTTGCTTTTATATACCAACCTATACTTGGACAATCAAAGCAAAAATCGGAACACAATCGCACTTTTTATGCAATACACCCAATGTGCCGAAAGCATAGCCTCTCATAAGCAAAGCCGTCCCTCAGCTGCACGCACCAACCGAAGCAGCACAGACCAAAAAGCTTTGCGCCAATCAGACAATACAGCTACCCGAGAGCCTTTCGGCAATAAAACCGAAAAGACCCGAAAGCCCTGCACCGACCGAGCCAACAAGCCTCGCTGTGCCTTACGGCATGTAGCGCAGCACCGCGCTCACCGAACGTCAAACAGTGCCCTGCGCTTGTTAATCTCCTCAACAAGACCCTCGTTGTCTACAACGCTTACGACGGTTATATCGAAGGCGTTGTACTTAATATTGACGTGGTCCATCGCATTTTTCAGCGACATCATAGACTCGGAGATAATCCCACGCCCAAAGGTCAGACCTCTTATTTTCTCATAGGGGATTTCCTTTTTAAGTATAAATCCGTACTTAATAAACACTCCCCCACCCTTCAGCTCAACGTATCCGAAAAGCGGCGACAAAAGAAACCAAAAAACAAGCAGGTCGCAAAGCAGCAATAAAACCGTGGCAACCCAAGAGCCACCCGGCTCCAAAACCAACGGCAAAGCCGTAAGCGCCAGCATCAGCACCGCCGTCGGCACCGTAATCCAAAAATACAGCTTGTCAAGCTTCGGTTTGTATCTTTTGTTTTTCATATCGCAAATCAAGCCTCCGTGTAGAAAACAGTATTATGAATAATTTAATTTATTAATATTATTTTTCCGCATCGCTTAAATGCAACCGTTTCAGAATATTGCCGGGAAGTAATCCGTCTTTAATCGCCAAATAGAGAACGGATAAAAATCTCATCCCTCTCGGATTAAAATTTTCCTGGTTGAGCATCTTTGGCGAAAGTCGAACCGTTTTAGTTTAGAGTTATGAGGCTCGCTGTTCTTTAGCTCTTACGCCCTACCGCAGATCAATCTCTCCATTTGATATAGTCGTCATACTCCTCTTGACTATGAAATCTGGGCTCGTCGTGGTAGGGATTGAGATCCGTATCGGGCTTCGGCACGATGTCCACGTGTCCTCTATTCACCCGTCCCGAATTGCTATAATCGGTATAGTCGTAATCTCCCAAGCGGTATTTCCCCGCTGTGATGGGAAATGACACATACCCTGTGCAATCAAAATGGACTGCGTAGTATCCCACTACGCTCCCCATTGATACCACAAAGTTCTCCGCATCCAGGGACTCATACAACGTCGTTCCCTCGTAATCGTCGGGATTTGGGCCATCTTGATGAAGATCTCTCGCCTGCCACGCCGAGCAAAGCGCCAAGATCTCCCGCTCCATATCTGCTGATATCTCTGTCTTCGCCATATCCGAGGCAAACTTTTGTCCTTGATCCAAAACGTAGCATTTCATCGCTTTGTCCCCCTTTATTGTAAGATTTGATTGCTAATTCATTATACCACACCCACCTATTCACGTCAAGAGTCTTTCGCGGCATAAAGCCGTCACCGCGCGAGGATATGAAGGCACAAGGACAGACATAAAGAAAAAGCCCTCGGCAGATGCTATGGGCAGATAAAAAACAAAACGAAAACCGGGACCTCTTTCGATGTTCGATAGTGAGCATCTCGGATTTTGGCGGCAAGCATCAATATTTCCACACTCTGTTCTCGCTGCGGCTCGGTCACGCTCAGAGGAAAATGCTTATTTACCGTTTTCTAACATCTTCGGGTCGCTTCGCTATCTGACAAGCGAGCCTTCAGATCTTCGGTCTGGGAATGCGCATACCGCTTGCGGTATCTTGCCTGACTAGCATATCAGAATATAGATATAATAAGAGCGGAACAATTATAAGAAAACTTACCGCGAGTGGCAATACCTTCTGCGCTACGCGCAACAAGGTCGAGGACTGCAATGGTTCCACCAACAAAAACCTCATCCGAATAGGGTGAGGTTTTTGTTTATCCAAGTCGCAGACTTGGTATATCATCAGACTATGGTCTGTATCTCATCACCGAAGGTGTATATTATCACGCTTTAGCGTGCATTCATCTGCGACTTGATGTAAGGAGCGTAGCGACGGTATAGCGAGCTTGCGAGCGTCTATACAACACGTTGTGTTGATGATATACCAAGTCTCGCAAAAAATCATTCAATCCTTAGCTTTTATTGTTTTTTAAAAGCAAATAACAATATTTTTCTTTCATGATTAACCTATTGGACACAGCTTCTCCGTATAAAACCTTTTCAATCGTATACTGATTATCGATAGAAAATTCCAACTCTGTATTATCCTCATTAAAATTATAAAGCATTACCCCTATCTTTTCATGATTCAATTTATGTACCATTTTAAAAACAAATTGATTCCGAATTGCAAAAATTTCCTTTT
>JAFUPM010000025.1 GCA_017481225.1 Clostridia bacterium | reverse complement strand
TTGCGCTGACGTAGCCCTCGGGCTTATTAAGCATAACGTAGGTATACTTACGGTAGGAAAGCTCCCTGCCAAGATAGCTGACTTGTGCCGTGTCGGGGTCAATGTGAGCCGACAGGTCGCGCACGGGAATACCGTTCACAACAACGCCGCCCGACCTCGCAGCCCGCGCCGCATCGCGCCTTGATGCCACTCCGCACTCGGAGATGAATTTGTCGATACGCATTCTGCACCTCCACTTTCAATAATCCCCACATAATGCCATTTTACATTATAGCACAATATAGTCGCTTTGTAAAGAGCTTCGGAAAAATTTTACTATATTTTAAATATTTAATAACCCAGTCTGTCACAGTCGGGGTGAGGTTTGTTGATTTTGACGGATTGCCACTCCTTATATTATCTATTTTGACGAAGCTCTGGGAAATGAGTCGGCAAAAAGGGATATAGTTGCTTGACAAAAGTGACTGAAATGTTGTATAATTTATGTGTTATTTATTTAACGATTATTTTTTCGCTCAGGCGAAAATACTAAGAAAGGAAGAGTTTATGTCAAATATTGACGCAAAATACGAGGCTCTGTTTACTCCTTGGAAAATAGGCAACGTGGAGATTAAAAACAGAATAGTCCTCTGCCCTATGGGAGGCACCTCTCTGTTCGGCTGGATGGAGCATACGGGCAACCACTTCGATAAGGAGGCGGCGAAGTTCTTCATCGAGAAGGCGAAGAACAACGTAGGACTTATTATTCCCGGTATCGCTCCTATAAAAAGCACCTTTATGGGTCAGTGGCTCTATCAGAACAAGAAGATGTTCAAGGAATTAAAGGAGTTTATGGCGGAAATACATAAGTACGGTGCGAAGCTGTTCGTGCAGATTACCGCAGGTATGGGTCGCTCCTGGGCTATTCCCACGCCTCTCGTTATGCTCCATAATATGCCTGTTGTAAGGGATATTATCAAGCCTATAATAAACATTCCCTATCAGTCGGCGTCACCCTCCGAGCTGCCCTCCAGGTGGTCGGACAAGGTTACCTGCCGTCCTATTACGAAAAAGGAAATTGCCGAGATTATAGATGCCTTTGCAAAAACGGCAGAGCTGCTTAAGTGGGCTGACGTTGACGGCGTGGAGGTTCACGCGGTACACGAGGGATATCTGCTTGACCAATTCACCCTTGAATATACCAACAAGCGCACCGACGAGTACGGCGGCTCCTTCGAGAACCGCTATCGCTTCGCAACCGATATAGTCAAGGCTATAAAGGCTGCCTGCGGTAAGGACTTCCCCGTCTCCCTCCGTTACTCCGTCAGGTCCTACGTGAAGGACTTCTGCGTGGGTGCTGTACCCGGGGAGGAGTTCACCGAGATTGGCCGCGATATGGAGGAATCCGAGCGCGCGGCAAAATACCTTGAGGAGGCGGGCTACGATATGCTCAACGCCGACAACGGCACCTACGACTCCTGGTATTGGGCGCATCCTCCGATGTATATGCCTATGAACTGCAACCTTGAGGACGTGGCGCATATAAAGAGCTGTGTTAATATTCCCGTGGTCTGCGCAGGCAGAATGGAGCCCGACGTGGGCGCTGCGGCTATTGCCGAGGGACGTATTGACGCTATGGGCGTTGCCCGTCAGTTCTTGGCAGATGCCGAGTGGGTAACGAAGCTTATCGATAACAGACTTGAGGATATCAGACCCTGTATCTGCTGCCACAACGCTTGCTTCAATATGGCTCACTATAAGGGTGTGGCAAACGCTCAGTCCATACACGATGCAAGCCATATTGCAAGATGCGCCCTTAACCCCACGGTTATGCAGTCGGATAAATACAAGCTTGAGCCTGCGAAGAAGATAAAGAACGTAGCCGTCATAGGCGGCGGTATCGGCGGTATGGAGGCGGCTATTGTGTTAGCTAAGCGCGGACACAAGGTTACCCTCTACGAAAAGTCCGACAGACTCGGCGGCGTATTTATTGCGGCGGCGGCTCCCTCCTTCAAGGAGAAGGACCGTCAGCTTATCGCCTGGTACGAGCGCGAGATTACAAGACACGAAATTGACGTAAGAATGAACACCGAGGTTACCGACATAGCCTCTCTCGGCGCTGACGAGGTTATCGTTGCTACGGGTGCTGTTGCCCGTCGCGTGCCTATTGCGGGCGCGGAGTTGGCAGTTGAGGCTGTGGATTACCTCCTCGGCAAAAAGCCCGTGGGAGATAAGGTTGTAGTAATCGGCGGCGGTCTCACCGGCTGTGAGATAGCCTACGACCTCTACCTGCAGGGCAAGCAGCCTACAATAGTTGAAATGAAGCACGACCTTATCGTTGCGGACAAGGTTCCCTTCCCCAACTCGAGCTACCTGCGCGACTTCTTCGCGGCAAACAAGGTACCCGTGTATCTTGAATCGGGTGTAAAGGAGATTGGCGAGGGCTACGTGGTAGTATCCGCAAAGGACGGCTCCGAGACGAGAGTTGACGCCGACAGTGTAATCCTCTCCGTCGGTTATACCCCTGCGCCCGTGACGAAAAAAGCGAAAAACGTACATCTTATCGGCGACGCGAAGGCGGTTGGAAGCCTGAGGACGGTTATCTGGGGTGCTTGGGACGTCGCAATGAAAATATAAGCACTATTTATCGGGGCAGCTCCCTGCCCCGAGCTGAGAAAAGAGAATTAAAATGAAAACAGAAGGACTTAAAATAGTTTTCCTCGGTGACAGCATCACCCAGGGCGTCGGTGTCAAAAATCCCGAAAATATATACGCAACGAGAGTATACAGAAGCCTCGGCTTTGGCGAAATGAAAAATTACGGAATAAGCGGAACAAGGCTCGCAAGACAGCAAAGATACCCCGACTACACCTGGGTACCTAAGTGGGACGACTTCTGCTTCTCGGACAGATTTGAGGAGATGGACGACGATGCGGACGTGGTTGTGGTTTTCGGAGGTACTAACGACTTTGGCCACGGTAACGCGCCCTTCGGCGAGGATACCGACAGAGAGCCCGAGAGCTTTATCGGCGCGTGCCATTACCTCTTCGCCTCTCTCGTTATTAAATACCCTGCGTCTCAAATAATAGTTATGACCCCTCTGCACAGAGAGGCGGAGGATATACCGAACCCTGTGACCGGGAAGGTGCTTTCGGAGTACGTCGAGGTAATTCGACGCGTGGCGGTGGAGTATGGGCTCTCGCTACCTGATACCTACAGCCTGTGTCCTATGGACCCGAGAGTTAAGGAGGACAAGAAAAAATACGTTCCCGACGGCTTGCACCCCTGCGATGAAGGTCACGAAATTTTTGCTGAATTACTCGCGCAGCATATTAAAAATTTGTGATTTATAGGTTTATTTGACTATTTTACTTTACAAAAACAATACAATAAGGAGAAATATTATGCAACTCACAAAAGAGCAGCAGGAGATACTTGGCGGCTCTCAGGGTGAGGTTATGGCGAAGGTTTACAAAACCCTCGTGATGTACGGCGACGCCTTTGGCGCGGATAAGCTCGTACCCATAACCTCCAAATACAACCACCTTGTAACCTCCTTCGGACTTAAAATGATAGGACCTGTATACGAGCTTATGAACAAGCTTATTGAGGCAGGCGCGCTCTCGACCCAGAAGTTCTCTATGGACCCCCGTCCTATTGACTCTAAGGTCCCTGCGAATTTCCTTCAGAACCTGATTTTCAAGAAGTTTATGTACTCAAAGCAGGACTTCTACGAGGGTCAGCTTGAGCAGCTCGGACTTATGGATAAGGACGCGTTTACCTGCGCCTGCTATATGGACGAGGTTGGTAACAAGCCCGCACGCGGAGATATTCTCTCCTGGGCTGAGTCCTCTGCCGTAGTTTACGCGAACTCGGTTCTCGGCGCCCGCTGTAACAGAAACTCGGGTATTATAGATATTATGGGCTCTGTTGCAGGTGTTGTTCCTAATTTCGGTCTGCTTACCGACGAGGGCAGACGGGCTGACTGGATAGTTAAAATTGAAACTACGAAAAAGCCCGAGGCACAGCTTCTCGGCTCTGCTATCGGTATGAAGGTAATGGATGCCGTTCCCTATATTTACGGTCTGGATAAGTGGCTTGGTGAAGAGCTTGACGATGCCGCCTGCACCTACCTTAAGGACTTCGGCGCGGCAACCGCATCTAACGGCGCCGTAGGACTTTATCACGTAGACGGTCTTACTCCCGAGGCGAAGGATTTCGGCACCTCGCTTATTAACGAGGGCGCCGAGGTGTACGTTATTGACGACGCGGAGCTTGAGAGAGTTAAGGCGTCCTACCCCGTAATGTGGAAAAATCCCGACGCTAAGCCTAAGCTCTGCTTTATGGGCTGTCCCCATATGAGCCTTGAGCAGCTTAAGAGCTGGACCGACAGGGTGGAGGCGGCTCTCGCCGAGGCGGGAAACTCCAAGGTTCAGATACCTACGGTATTTACTGCGGCTCCCGCGGTACTTCGAGAGTTCGAAAAGACGGATTATGCCGAAAGACTTAAGAGGACCGGTGTTATCACCTCGTATATCTGCCCCTTGATGTATATGAATAATCCCCTGTCGGCAAAGATGCCCGTTATCACCTCCTCCAACAAGCTTCGTACATACACCACAGCGAAGTATTACACCGACGACGAGATTCTCGCGGCTATCAGCGGAAAGGGAGGTAACAAGTAATGAAACAGTTTAAAGGAAGAGTGGTAGCTCCCGGAAAAATTACCGCGGAGGCTGTAGTAACTCATAACGGCTTCAACACCCTCGCCTCTCTCCAGAAGGCGCTCCAATTCGGCGACAAGAAGGCAACCGTCGGCGACCAGAACAACCCCGACCTTTACGGCAAGGCTATCGCAGGCAAGGCTCTGTGCCTGCCTCAGACCATAGGCTCCACCACGGGCGGTATGGTAATCTACTGCGCCTGCTCTATGAAGCGTCAGCCCGCTTGTATGCTGTTCTCAAAGCCTATTGATTCTCTTGCGGCGGCAGGAGCAATTCTTGCGAGCGTGTGGCTTGACGACGTTACTATGCCCGTCGTTGACTCTCTCGGTGACGAGTTCCTTGAGTATATGAAGGACGGTATGACCGTAAGCGTCGATGAGGACGGAACCGTAACGGTAGATTAATTTTGCGAATAAGCTGCTCCTGTTAGTTATAAGAATCAGCTGCCTCGGTTAGTTTTACGGATAAGCTGCTCGGGGTAGTTTAACGAATAGGCTGCTCGGGCAGAAAGAGACCCTCTCGCGGTTGCGAGAGGGTCTCTGATTTTTATGGATTATTCAATTTACCAAGGTGATTTATCCCTTTATGGATTGGAGTCCGCAGCCTTAGGTATCCACCTTGCGTAAAGCTTCAGGTCGTCGTTTACGGGAGTGAGGTCGGTGAAGGGCGTATTTACGTTAGGATTAATATTATCCGCCTTCGTATACCAGCCGCCGAACTCATAGCCCTCTGGGCACTCGTCGGGTGTAGGCACGGGAATTTCCTTGCCCGTAGAGGAGAAATACTTACCGTGGTTTACAGAAATCTGTGTGTATACCTTAGTTGAACCGTCATTCAGGTAGAACTCAATATCGTGGGGGTCGCTGGTCTCGTCATTGAAGGAGATTATGCGCTCCCAGCCAAGCTCGCCGCGTACGTAAATGCACTTACGGAGAGTGTCGAACCAGAAGTCACCAATCTTAGCCGGCTCAGCACCGGGCTTAGAGTCGGGAGAGCCGTCATAGGCTGTCCAATTGCTGGGCTCTGTGGGCTTGGGGAAAACAAGGGTTTCTACAAGGGGCTTACCTTCCGAATCAAGGTCGGTAAGGGTGATGTCGATACAGTAGCTCAGACCGTCCTCGCTCTCATAGCCGTTTACGTCGGCAATACCGTTGCCGCGCTGGGGTGCGGGAATATTGAAGGTCCAATCCTCCTTTTCACCGTTGAAATGGAAGGTGACGTCCACACTCTTATCCGCAAGCACCTCATAGCTGCAGCTCTCAACGTAGTAGAAGTCGGGAAGCTCGATCACTACGGGCTCCTCCTCGTTGCCGTTCAGTATTATGTGAATATAATACTTCTCGGTGGTTTCGTCATAATAGGGAGGCTTTATCTCGGTGATAGTAGCTCCGTTGGGAATATCGAAGGTGTAATCGTCAACTCCCGCCTTGGAGAAATCAATGGTAAAGTGAGTGGTTTTATTTTCTTCGTCATACTCGTGCCTGATATCCGCGATGCCGTTACCCTCCTTACCTTCTTTTCCGGGAGGAATAGTAATCTTTACAGGCTCGTAGAAGTCATCGGTAAAGTAAATAGTAAGCTCGCTTGTACCGTCCTCAAACTCGTTGGTTTTTTTAATTTCCTTTATCATCATTCCCGTGTCCTCTTCGATGAAGCCGCAGCCTCCGAGAAGAAGAGTAGCCGTGAGAATACATATAAGGGAAATCAGAGAAATAATTTTTTTCATATTCTAAATATTCCTTTCACGCGCAAATAGACGGTCAAAAACCCGACACGGGTGCCACCATCTGCCGAAAAATATCAATTTGTGTTCGTTTGTGCATTGTCGATAAGGTCGGAGACGTTGGGTGTTTCACCGTAAAGATAACCGTCCTTGACAAAGTGGAAGGCGAAGGGCTCGAAGCCCGTCACCGAGGTAACCGTCTTTAGCATAAGCCCTCTGAGGTTTGCGAAAAGTCCGCTGCCCGAGCTGCCCTTCAGGTTAAGGTAGGTTCCCAGCAGGTCAACCTCCACCTTGCTTGTAGAAGAGGCTACGTCCATCTCTACCCGAGAGAGGTTCAAGCCGCCTCCGTAGTAGGCTACGGGGATATTGTAGTAGCTCTTGCCGCCTTCGTTATGGATACCTCCAACAACGGTGGCGTTCTGTCTAATCATAGACTGCAAGGGGAAAATATCGTCTATTGTAATAGTACCCTCGTAAAGTCCAAGCTCGTTGGCAATAGAGGAAATATTCTCCTCCATAAGTCCGCTAAGGTCGATTTTGCCGACCTCCTTGTAGTCGTAGAAGCGGCTGTCTCCCGTAACCTTAAGCTTAACGGGATAAGCAACTCCCGACACGCCCGTGGCGGTATAAGGCACTAGTGACTTGCCCTCCGATGCCAGCGAGGAGAAGATATCGGTTATGAGCGAGGGGGCTGTTCCCGTCTCTAAGAACGCACTGCTGAAAAGAGACTCCATACATATCGCCGTAATTCCGCTGCGGTAGAAGTAGCAGTCCTTAACGGTAGCCGTGCCGCGGAAATCGTTCGAAATATCCTTGGTTCCGTTGAGCGCCGCCTGGATAGAAACGAGAGCAGTACGCATTGCGTCGCGCTCCTCTTTGGTGTTGAAGTAGTCTCGCAAGAAGCTGTTCACAAGAGCATCGCCCTCTGCCTTTGACGCGACGTACTCGCGCAAGGTAGTGGTTACCTTCCTGCCGTCCATACCCGTGAAGGTATAGTTTTTGTCAAGGTTCACAGGCTCGTATTCGTTGGAGCCGAGGACAAGTAAGAAGTTGCGCGCTCCCGAAAGAAGCGAATTCTCGAGAGTGAAATTCATTGACGAGAAGCTGCGGACAACGTTCTTACCGTTAGAAATCTTCGAGTTTTTTACAGTTACGTTATCACCGTAAATCTCCATTACGGTGCCTACCGTGTCGAGATTTTCTATTCTATCGCCGAAGTCACAGCTCTTGAGATTAACGTCGTTGATAACTATTCCGTCTCCCTCAACGTACATACCGATATTGTCCTGTCCGTAGAGAGCGACAAGGGGGATTGCCGTCGGGTCACCGAGAGCGTAGAGCTTCAAGGGACCGCGGAAAAGGTTCGCAGAGGAAAGTGAGGGAATACGCACCTCCTCGCCCTTATCGTTCAGCATAATGCTGTAGGAGTAGGGATAGGTGAGATTATGGAGATTTAAGGTATAGCCGTTGCCGTAGAAGTCATTCGTAACGTGAAGTCCAACCTTGATTTGGTCGGTAAGCTCGGAGTAGCCGCCGTCCTTACGCGCAAACTCGTTCCACTGGTCAATAAAGCTGCGGTTATAGGTCGTGGTGAAGGAATATATCTCAGAGCCAAAGGAGAAGCCCTTGGTCTTTACATCGTAATTTCCAAAGCACTCGACGTTGTTGACACCCGTCTTTTTCACAGGCTTACCGCCCGATACCATAACCGAGTCTCCGTTCATCATATATGCGTTCTCAAGAGACTCAAAATGCACTCTTAGCACCGCTATATGCCCACCCGTGTCGCGATTTGTGCAATAAAGCAGGTCATCGTAGTTATAAACGTTGACACCCTCGTCCACAATTTTAAACTCATAGGTGGAGTCCTGCGCCCTGCCCTGCGGGTCGCTGATTTTTACGAATGCATCACCCACACCCTTAATTTTCACGGTGTCGGTAGCCATATCGTACTCTACGTTTTCGCTGCACGAAATTTCAATTTCGCCCTTAAGCGCCTCGGGGAAGGTCATAAGGGTCATCTGGATTTTCGCCTGATTGCCAATCACGTGGTCGTACTCGCCGTAGTAAACCGTGGGGTCGATATTCGACTGAGACGAGGAAATCTCCGGATACATAAGTATAGCGGCATTGTCGTAAAGAACTACGTTCAGTCTGCGCTGTACGTTGCCCTTCTCGTTTGAGCATACGACGACTACCTCACCCGGGCGCTTGGCAACCAGGTAATACTTGCCGTTCTCCTTGACAATTTCGGCGTGAGGGTCGGTTGGGTCCTCATTGATAACCTCCCAAACCAGGGCGTTGCCGCCCGACACAGCATAGTAGCGCTGGTTGACACCCGTAGCCGAAAGCTCGTATTTCGATAGCTCGCTGACCTTGAATGCCTCAACCTCATTGTAGTCCCAATCTATATGGGATATGTCAACGTCCACCGCGTTATAGGTGGTGTTGACCGTGATAATGCAAAAGACAGATATTAGGAAGGGGAAAACGAGGAGGATTATCAGATTTTTCTTTTTCATCAGTTGATAGCCTCCAATTCCATAAACCAATCACCCATCTTGCGCGCCACAATAATAATCTGCGGAAGTCCCAGCACCAAAATAACTCCGACGCCTGCAAGATACAGCTTCCACAGCTCAAATCCTACGTAGGAGAGGTAAATACTCACCGCAACGTACGCTATGGGCAGAAGGTAGGAAAACAGAGACGACCTTATGGAGCTTCTGGGCCTGCCGTGTCTTATTTTCAGCTCCTCGCTAAGGGATATAAAGTCAAAGACTATAAGAAGCGCCGTAGAGAGAAGAAGGGCAAAAAGCGCCGTCAAGGGAGAGAATACTCCCGTAATCAGTAAGACGAGGTCGGATATTATGAGGGACAGCTCAGAGAGCGACATAGGTATCATCACCTTGATGAAGAGCTGCCTTTTGTAGCTGACGGGTATGGTTTTCAGATTTTTAATAGTCCTCTCCTCCATAGAAATGTACTGATTGGCACCTGCGTTAATAATAACCGTTACCATCATTACAAGGAACACGTCCACAACCGAAACGAAGTTGGGGAAAAGGGTCGTGTAATAGAGGAAGGTACCCGAGCTGAAAATGGCGTTCATAGCCATAACAATCAGGTAAAGAAGGAAGGGCTGCACAATAAGAAGTCCCGAGAAGGAATAGATATAGTCGGGGTTTCTCGTAATAAGAGCAAGCTCCTTTTTTATAAGAGCGCGGTTAACGGTGGTGGGCTTATGCTCCTTTTTGCCGCGGGCGGGCTTGATGTTTACAGCCACGTTGCGCACACGGTGGAAGGTATAGATAGTAATAGCAAGTCCAAGCATAAAGAGTCCGCCTGAAAGGCAGAGATAACGTATGACCGTTGCTCTTTTACCGTTAATGAATATATCCGCTAAGAAGTTTGTGGGAATGGCGTTGTTGCCAAAGTTGACTATGGCGTTTATGGAGTCCGCCGAGAAAAGCGTGGATATCTCGTTGTTTGCAATAAGTCCGACGAATACGTTAAGTATAGCGGAATACGCCCAAGCCATACCGAAAAGCAGCACTACGGAGATAATGAACTCGAGCAGCACGTGCTTTTTCAGATATTGGAGAAGATACCACACGGGGTAAACGAATATAAGGGCAATGCCCGCCTCAAATATAAAGGCTGCAGCGGGATAGAATATGCCCAGGTAGTAGAACATCATAGACTTACTGAACATAGTTCCGTAGGCTATGAAAAGGGGATAGACGAAAATAAAGGACGTCGCGTAATGGACAAGGAACAGGAACACAAGCTTGGATAGTACCTGCATACTGTTGCTTACCGGGTGAATGGCGAGCTGCTGAATATCCTTCTCGTCAAAGAAGATTTTCTTCGCTCTGAACACGCAGCTGACCGTCATAAACACCGTCACGGCGAAAAGGAACAGCACCATAAAGGCGCGGGGCGCCCCTCGGTAATTCTCAATTTTGCCGAGAATTGCAGTGAAAAGGAAGGTCTCCACCGATACGAGTATACCGATGAAAAGTATGCGAAGCAGGATACCGAGCGCTCTTTTCGCCGCGCTTCTGTCACTTGCGAACATCAGCTTGAAGTCCTTGATAATCAAGGTGAGCATCGGTTACTCCTTTTGCTTGTAGATATCCATAAAGATTTTGGATAACTGAATTCTTCTGTTAGGCTCGCGGTTCAGGTCGTAAAGGGAGGCTATCTTGCCGTCGTTTACTATGGCGACTCTGTCGCAAAGCTTAGCCACAAGGTCGATATTATGGGAGGTGACGAAAACGGTGTTGCCGTGGTTGGCGTACTCGCGCATCATCTTTTTCAGCTCCTCAACCGTCATAATATCAAGTCCGACGGTAGGCTCGTCGAGTATCCATATTTTGGGGTTGTGAAGAAGGCTCGCTACAAGGCAGAGCTTCTGCTTCATACCGTGAGAATAATTCGAGGCGGGGTTGTCAAGCTCCCTCTCGTCAAGATTAAGTCTTTTACATAGGTATCTGAAGTTTCTTACGAAATCGCCCTCTGTAATCTTGTAGATGCTGGCGACAAACTCAAGGTAGTCGTATCCCGTCATTACCTCATAGCAGGAGGGCTCCGAGGCAACGTAGCCAAAGGAGAACTTCGCCTCTATGGGGTCCTGCCTTACGTCGAACCCGTTAAGAGTTATTTTGCCTTTATCGAACTTCTTGGAGCCGATAACGCAGTCCATAGTGGTGGATTTACCGATACCGTTTCGACCTATAAATCCGAACAGCTCGCCTGAATAAACGTCCAGGTCAAGACCCTTCAGAACCTGCTTTTTACCGTATGCCTTATGAAGCCCCTTGATAGAGATCATAACCTCACGCTCCGCTGCGGGAGTTACCTTTTCCTCGGGCTCTGCCGCCTTGGCGGTGGGGTTATATAACTCGTAATTGCTGTGAGTTGCCATCGCACATCTACCTTCGTTTTATTTATGTCGGAGACAGCTTATTCTGTACTCCAATCCTCTTGAACCATACCATATCTCTCGAGCCGACCTCGGTAAAGGTGTACTCGGAGCCGCAGGTATGACAGATATGTCCGTCACCGTCGCCCTCAACGTCCTTGCCGCGGCAGACGGGACAGTATTTCTCGTATATTTTCCTGTCGGCAAACGCCGCGGAGGTTTTGCTCTCCAGCCAATGGCTGATAAGCGCCGCCTCGGGAACCGACTCCTTGATAAGCTCGCCGCGGGAGGCGGTAAGCTCCCATAGGGAAATGAAATCCACGGTTTTGTATTCGCCGTATTTTCCGGCTATCTCGCCGGGGGTAAGTCTTTCGCCGCTGTTCGGTGCGAACACCAGAAGGTGGCGGGCACACTCAGCCCTCTTATCCTTACGCCAGCTGACCGTCATCTCGAGGTTCTCGTTCTCCGCGGGAATAATCTCAACGAAGAAGTTAAGTCCCTCAAAGAGAAGCCTGTTCTCGTCCTCGGCACACGTGGGTGGCGAAAGATAATATCCGTGCTTCTTTATCTCCTGGAGAAGGTGGATAAAATAGTAGGTTCTTAAATCCCTTCTCGCGTCGGAGACGTCCTCGTATCTTACAAACTTGCGGTAGAAGCGGTAGCAGTAGCAATAGAGCCTATCCTTAACGAGAATGTTGGTGGGCTGTACCTTCCTTGATATAGGCTTGCCCTTGGTGACCTCCTTATAGAAGCGTGTGTTCATAAGGAACTGAGACTTGCGCCTCAGGCGGTCAATCTCGGATATAATCTCACCTACTGCGGGGTCATCGAGGGTTACGTCAGCCATATAGAGTGTGGGAAGCTTCGAGAGATAGAAGCTCTGGAATTTCGCAAGCTCCTTATCAATTATGGAAATGAGAAGTCCGATAAAGCGGTTCTCGTATATCCTTATCTCGTCGATGTGCTGATAGTGGTAAACCTCCTCGGGTACCATTTTCGCACCGTGCTGCTTCCAAAGAGAGCTGTCCGACATTATAAGGCGGAAAGCCTCCTCGTCTATATGCTGCGCTTGCTCGATACGGATAACTACCTCCTCGCGCTTGTTGGAGATATGGGGGTGGTATACTATTGAAATAATAACGTTGAGGACGAAGGAAAGCTCACGTAAAAACTCTCTGTCGCCCTCGATTGAGAAGCCTTGGAGGGATGCCGTGTTGAGATTTTCTATTTTTGAATAGACCGAACGGAGCGACTGGTCGGCAAATATACTGTCAACCGACTCGATATAATCGTTCAGCTTTTTAGTCTCAATAAATCTCATAATTACCTTAAAGCTTAAAGTGTTTTTATAATGTTGTTTGCAGTTCTCTCAGTAAGAGCCATAACGCCCGTGCCGTAGGTTGCGGAGAGAAGGTCAAGAAGTCCGCGAAGAGCATCCTTTACGTACTCCTCGAAGCGACCCTCTATCTTGGAGACGAGCTTCTTGGATATCATAAAGTCTATGGCAGTTTCCTTAGTACCGCCGCAGGCGACGAATACGGGAACTATGTTGGTTATCTGGTTGATAATACGGTTACCGATAGCGATACCGAACTTATCGTATACGTAGTCGCATACGGTGTTGAGCTTAACAAAGTCGGACTGAAGCATAACGCTCGTGGGGTCGGACATTGCCTGCCTATAGAGGCTGTGGAGCTTCGAGGCACTGAGGGTAATCTTGCCCGTATCCTCAAAAACGGCGAAGGGCGCGTTCTTATCAAGGAACTCCATAGTTATAGCACGGTCATAAACCTTGTCGGTAATAGTGAATGTAGAGTCGTCCTTGTTAGCCGTTCCTACAAAGTAGGAGTTAGCGGGAATCTGAATTTTACCGTCCTCAAGCTTGAAGGGAGGAATGAAATCGTAGGGAACGTTCATAATCTTCAGCTTCCACTGGTCCTGAGGATACTCAAGGACGGAGAGAAGGTCTGCGAAGTAGTACTCTACACGGGAAATGTTCATCTCGTCGAGAACGAAGAACTGAAGTCTGTCGGGATTGTAGTTAGCGCGGTAAAGAGCTGCGAGGAACTCGGTCTCGGTATAGGTCTTGGAGAACTCGTTGAAGAAGCCGAGAATACTCGTCTTATCTCTCCAGGTAGCCTGAACGGGCATAAAGAGAACCTCTGCGTTTGCAAACTTTGCAAAGTATCTGGGAAGCGAGGACTTACCCGTACCGGAAAGACCCTCGAGAATTTCAAAGTGAGATGCCGCAAAGCCCGAGATGAAGAAGCGAATGGTGTCGATGTCGAAGTAGAGTCGCTCCTCCTTGGCGAGGTAGTTTCTGAACTTAGTACAGATTTCCTCAAGGGTAAGCTCGTCGGACTTAACAGCCTCGGTATCGAAGCCCTCGTATTCGTTATCAATACGGCAAAGCGTGGGGAATACCTTCTCGCGGTCGTCGAGAGACTCGGCGCTCTTAACTACGGTTTCACCGCCCTCGCCAACGCCTGCTCCGCCGCCGACACCTGCGCCTGCTCCGCCGCCGGGACCGAAGCCGGGCATAGAATTCTCAAGCTCCTCGGTATCGAAGGACGCCTTAACGTCAGCGTTAAGGTCAAGGTCATCGTCATCAAAGACGGGCTGATTTGCATCGTCAAAGCACTTGAAGGGCTTGTCGATATTTATGAAGTTTATGATAAACATTATAAGGGCGCCGACAACAAGCACGAGCGCCGCAAAGACGAAGAAGGAAAGGGACAGCGACTGTCCGAGATACAGGAGCATCGTGCCGATATTCTCGCCTGTAAGGGGGTGCTGAATAAGTATACCGAGTCCAAGAGAAAGGACAAGGCAAGCGGCTATCGTGCCGCCGTAAACCGCCCACATCTTACCCGAGGTGGGCTTAATATTGTTAACGATAGCGTATCTGCGCTCGTATATAAGCGCGGTAACAAGCACTACTGTATAGAATGCAACGAGAATTAAAGCGATTAATCCCATTGTACCGGGGGATATGGTTTTGAAGCCAATTTCTCCCGCAATAAGAGCTATGGGGTTTCTTCTGCTGACCATAGTGGTATCGCCGTCAAGACATACGCCTGTGAAAACAAGCACTACGGCGTAGAAGGCTGCAATAGATACCGCTATCAAATTTTTTCTTGTTAAAACTGACTGTAACATAAGCTATATATCTCCATCATCGGTTGTATTGTTATTAACCGGAGTTTTGCTGACGAAGCCGTTTTCGTCAAAGACGTATTCGTGGTCCTTGAATCTGACCGTTTCCACAAAGCGGGTTTGGAGCGAACGGTCAAAGGTCATCTCTCTCACGAAATCAATAGACGCCTCAAGTATCGCGTGGCGCGACCTCTGGGCCTTATATATTTTTTCACTGACGTACTCTATCATTATAAGACAATAGATTATCGCCACAAGGGTTACTATACCCGAATATGATTGAAGGAACATTACGAAAACGCCGACTACGGGGACTCGCTCCTCCGTGTATCTGCCGATGACGTCATCGAACGAGGGCTTATACTTATCGTTTGCGTTATTTGCATCTCCGCACGTTACGTAGCGAAGAGAGTCGCCCGAGCCCTCCTTGGCGACTATTCGGTGAATAATATTTACGCCCTCGTCGTTGGTGTAGGCTATGACGTCGTAGAGCTGAAGCTCACGCGGCGAATTAACCTTCTCCAGGACTATAAGGTCGTAGGTATTGAATTGGTTATCGTATCTCGAAATTGCCCCGAGATTTGGGTTGTGCGGATTTTTTTCACTCATAGAGCCGGAAGCGACTACAATAACTCCCCGCCCTCCTATCATTGCTACACCCGTGGTGAGCTTGGTGAACAGCGACAGCACAAGCAGCGGAACGAGTACCGAAACCGCAACGTAGAAAAGCACCTGCTTCACTCTGCGCGCGACTCTTATCCGCACCTTCTTGCTGTTGATGTTATTGTAAATCGTTTCTTCGATGAGCTCGACGTCTCTTTGACCTGCTTGATACTCCGCAACGGAAGAGTTGGCGTAGGAGAGATACAATATCGTAAATATTGTAGCAAAGCTGACTACGCCAACACCCGTAACAAGCAGAGCAATGATCTCAAACGATTCCATTGTTCTTACTCTTTTTAGTTGTTATTAAGTTTTGTTTTTACCTTAAGGAATTTTGCGCAAATTAAAATTACTGCTTAGCGGTAGCGGTAACGGTAATCGTAAAGTCGCCGAAGTCGATAGCTGCCTGTTCTTCAGCGGAAAGCTCCTCGTAAGCCTCGAGGGTCATACCTGCCATCCTAGCTCTGAAGGAATTGAGGCCGTCCTTAGCTTCGCCAAGAGAGTACTTGTAGATGGGATTATCGTCCTCGTCAACACCGGTGGTCTGGTCGAAGAAGATACTGGGGTTCTGACCGCCAAAGTAGTTGCCCCACTTGAAGTTTACGGTGTAGGTGAGAAGGTGAGTTCCGTCATCCTGCTCGGTTATCGACCAAGTGTCGGAGTATCCCTCGCCGGGAGCGTAGCAAAGAGCGCCGTTGGTAGAGGTGAACGCGGGATTGAGAAGAACAACGCCCTTAGTGGGGGTTGCAGCCTCAAGAACGTAGTTCGTGCTGTCGCCTTCTGTAACCTCTTTGTACTCATACCTGTTGGTGGTACATTCGGGCAAAACGAGGTAGTACTGGTTGGCCTTGCTGGGATGATAACCGCCTACGCCAAACGCAGCAGCCTTTGCAATGGTGTCGGGAACCTGGAGAGCTACGGTAAGAGTATCAATATTCTCGTAGCCTGTAATCGGAACCTCGAAGGTTACGGAGAGGTTCTCTGCGTGTGTGCCGTCCCAACGTACTCTGCCGGTAGTATCGTTCTCGGCAGGGTTGAAGGAAATGTTCGCATTGGTGGGCTCGATTGTAACAGTACCGAAGGTAACGGAGTTATCGCTTACCGTACCGACAGAAACGTTACCCTCAACCTTTTCCTCAGCTCCGGAGGAAAGCACCCAGGATGCGAAACCTGTTGCGAAGAGTGCAAGTGCAGAGAAAATAGATACACCCATGGTGATTATCTTTCTCTTGTAGGAGCGTCTTGTCATACGCTCTGCAGTTTTAATGACGTTATTCATTTTATGTCTCCTTTCTTATTTATCTCAGTTGGTTGCGGCAGTGCCGGTGAAGTAGAGGTCGTAGCTTGCGCCGTTAAGAGTGTTGTAGATGCCGCGAACACTCTCTGTTCCGTTGAGCTTTGTAACTGCATCGTCTGCAAGGCTCGCGCTATATGCGGAGTTGTTATAGAAGTTAATGGGGTTAACAACGTTTCCGTCTACCGTGAAGTAGGAGCCCCAAGCGAACTCTATCTTAACTACTATCGTGCAAACGTTGCCGTCGGTAACGTCAGCCGCCATGGAAGAAACACCCGAAACGGTAACGGTGTTGTTTGCACCGGAAGTTGCGTTAAGGTCGGTAGTGCCGTCCTTCGCATAAAGCTTAACCGTGGGGTTGGTTATGAGGTTTGCCCCTACAAGGTCAGAGTAGCCGTCGGGGAGAGCAATTCTGACAGAGAAGCTATCAAGGTTTTTGTAGTTGGTGATAGCTACTGCAACCTCAGCGGAAAGCTTCTCCGCGCCTACGTTGCTGTCGGGTCTGAACCAGTTGTGCTGTGCTGTTTTGGTAACAGTACCGAAGTTGATGGTTCCGTCAGCCTGGTCATCAGAGGGAGTACCATCGTTGCCCCAGTCGTAAGCGAAGGAAACGGAGTTGTCTACAACCTGGTGAACGGTGAAGCTACCGACTTCCTGTAAATTGTCCTCGGGAACGTTAACTATCAACCAGGACGCGAAACCTACCGACAGGATAGCTACAGCCGAGAGGATGCTGGCGATTTTTACGCCAAGATTGAATCTTTTTGTTTTCATTTTTCATTCCTAACCTTTCGTTATTTTTGAAAAGATGCGGTAGGGAGTGTAGTCTCCCAAATTTGCGCTCGGGTTTCGGTGACCTGAGCAATCTATGTACACAATAGCAAAAGAAATTTCTTCAAATAATATTTTATAATAGATATTTAAAAATAACTTCTAATGCTATTGTATCATAAGGAAGTAAATTTTGCAACACTTTTTGACGACATTTGTCGTTTAGCGTGCATTTTTTGAGGATTTTTGCGTGATTTTGGTAGTTTTTGTGCTGTTTTTGTTTCAAAAGTGGGGTTTTGCGTAGGGCTTCGCCCCACTTTTGAGCATTGCTACTCGAAGTAACTGCTGTATCTCTCAATCATGTAAATCAGCTCCTCAACCGTAAGGTTGCCCTTGCCGATTGAAACCTTGAGATACGCACCGCCTGCTGCCTCGAACATCTCTCTTGAAAGAGGTGAGATAGCATTAAGCTCTTCGTAGGTAAAGAGACCGTAGGTTTCGATATCTCTCATCATTGCCTCGTAATCGTAGGTCATGGTGTCCTCATCAACCTCGAAGATGTTGAATAGACCTCCAACACCGCCGGGCATAGAGAGCATACCGTTAACGAAGTAGCAAAGGTGTCCGACTGTTACAGGGCTCCATGCCGTTGTAACTACCGTCTCGATTTGGACGTCAACAAGCTGAACCTTCTCGAGCTTATCGCCGTTTTGCTTTGCAAAGTTGTGTCCGATATACTCGGATGCACCCGCGTCGAGATAAACGTACTTATTCAAGTCGTAATCCCAGAAGCCATGCTCGTAGATAACATTCATGAAGGTACCGTCAGAGAAGATAAGCTTAATAACCTCAAACTCAGCCTCCGCCTCGCTATCGACGAACATTATCGGTGCGAAGTCGAGCTTACCTGTCTCAAGATTCCATACAAGCAGCAGCTCGTCGCCCTTCAGCGAATCGACGCGTACCTGTGAGCCGTCCGCGAGAGTTATCAGTGTCTCGGGAGTTATACACTGGGTGTAAGACTGAATCGTGTAGCCGTCATAGGTTCCGTTTGCAGTAACGGTTTGCGGCTCCGTAGGAAGTCCGCTACCGCTGTTGTTGTACGCCGATACGTTTGTAAACTTGAAGTTATCTCCGGGCTTAACGTATATCGACATACTGGAGTTATTAAACGTTTCGGTGTAGTAGCTCTCGCCGTTCGCGTATGCAACCGTAATTGTGTAGGTCGCAGCAACACTCTCGCTTCTGCCCTGGTTATCGGTGTGAGTTACCTTGATATTCTTTTTGTTGCCCCAGATAATCTTTACGGTGGTGTCGCCGTTCAGGGTGAGATTCTTCGCGAACTTACCAATCGTGACACCGTCGGTGGTCTGCCAACCGCTGAAGTAATACTGGTACTCTTCCGTTACCGTATCATCGTAGGCATCAAGTCCGGTTATAAGAGCTACGGTGGTACCGGGTTTATAGTAGAAGATAGTACCGTATCCTATCTCCGCGTCGTCCGTCTTGATAAGCTCGGGATAAATACCCGTGTTGTCGGCTGTGTACTGGAATTTAGCCTTATCCAGCCAATCAATATTCAGAACGTTATCGGCATCGGAGATTAGCGTACAGCCGGCAGCGCTTGCATCAATTGCTACGCCGTTTACGGTCCATCCGCCGAAGTAGTACTTATGCTCTGCACTGTTGTATTCGGCGCCGTCATAGGTCGTCATAACCGACAACGGGAATTCCGTAATACCGGGAAGCAGGTAATAAACCGTATCGTACTTAAGCGTGTATCCGCCGTAGGACGGGAGAAGCTCGGGATACGCATTAATACCGCCTGTAGACTTGAATATAACGGTTGTGGTCTTTTCAAGCCAGCTTGCAGTAACAGTTACGGAGGTAGTTGCATCAACGGATATATCAAGCGTTCCATTCGTTACAGATGCATTTCCGTCCGTTACCTCCCATTTTTCGAAGTATTTAATTTCCGTTGGATAGATGTCATACTTCGTTACGTCTTCGGTGTAATCGATAAGGAAAATGCTCTCCGTACCGGGTACGAACCACAAATCGGTGCTGAGATTATCGGTAAACCTTGTATGGTCGTAGACAATCTTCAGTTGTACCTTACCGAGCCAGTTTGCGGTTATAGTAACAGCATCGCCGCCTGTAAGGGTTATTTCGGCTCCGTCTGCGCTGATAGAAGCATTGCCCGTTACAGCCCAAGCGCCGAAGTATTTGTTAATCTTCTCAACCGTCGAGTCATACTTCATAGCCTCTTCGGTAATACCGCTGATGTCAATTACCGTTCCGGGCAGATAGTATTTAGGCTCAACAGCCTCAAAGCTCGTTCCTGCAGATGCTGCTCCGTAATCAACACTGAACAGTACCTTACCGAGCCAGTTAGCCGTCAGAGTAATACTTGCGGCGTCGGCGCAGTTAAGAGTTGCCGTTGTGTCGGTTATGCTTACAGCATCGCTGACGGAGGATGTCCAACCGTTAGAATACTTAGACAGAGCGTGATTATCGTCGCCGAGCGTTATATCCTCTAAGGTATAAGTTGCATTAGGCATAATGTATACGCTCTCGCCAACGTAGCCAAGCACGTTATTACCGTAATCTACGGTAAGCTGTGCCTTAGTTCCCCACTTCGCATACAGAGTGAAGCCTTCCGTATCCGGTAAGTAAGCCGAGGTGTAAGGAGTCTGGCATGCCTCATCTACGTACCAGCCTGCGAAGTAACGGTTATACGCCGCATCTTGGGTAATACCGTTGTGGAGTGCTACCTGATTATAAATGGTGCTGTCTCCGTCGTAATTGTAGCCTGCGGCGAATATCAGCTCCGGATTGTTACTGATAGCGATGTCACCAAGTCCGTAGGGATTCTCGCCGAGGTTGAAGGTGATATTGTAGAACTTATCAGTCCAACGACCCTTCAGCGTTAAGGAATTGTCGCTTCCTGCAAGCTCTGTCAGCTTCTTAAACGTAAACTCGTTTTGACCGACAGGTGTACCGGTTTCGTCGAACCAACCGGAAAGAGTGTAATAGTCGCCGTCGTTCACAGGGTTGTCAACCTTAGGCAGCCGAGGGGGATTTTCAGGAAGTGTAATAAGGATTGAATCGTCCTCTACACCGTCCGTTGTAATGTCACTTGCGCTGTACTGAACTGACGGAATTCCCGGGCTGGGAATATCTACCGCGTTGCCGTCGGGACCGATATATCCGAAGTTAAGAGTATACGTTATCTCCTCCCACTTAGCATAAAGTGAGGTTCCGACATATATCGTCTGTCCGTTTGCGGGCTTTGTAAATTCGGCATCGAGATACCATTCCTTGAATACGTGATAATCTCGACTCGGAGTTGGCAGATACGTGCTGCCGCTTAGCAGCACACCCTCGTTTGTTTTTATGGGTCCTATATCCTTATCGTCTATAGGAACTCCGCCGTTGGTTTCATACTTTATAGTAAAGGTATGGTCATATGCCCACGCATAGGATTCGGAGTTGGTGTCAGGGGCGCTCACGTAATTCGTACCGGTAGCATAAGTGGTTTCCTCAGTCGCGCCGCCGTAAGCAACGTTTCCTACCGCCGACTGAGTTTTTGAAGCGTAAATGTAATCGCCAAACGTCTGATACGTGTAGCCTGCAAGCTCACTTACCTGTGCATCCTTCTTATTCACTATATCCCAGGAGTCGCTTACCTGCGCAGCTCCCGAAATATTCAAGTTTGCACCGCTGCTACCGGAATCAACGAAGCCGCCGAGATTTGTCGCCTTGACTGTTCCGTTTACAATAAGCTGACCAAGGTCGAGCTTAGGATACGGTGCGGCTGCAACCACACTGTCACCGAGAGGCGCGGCATCATAGATAATCAGATTGCTTGCTTCTACGTTTGCACCTGCTCCCACAGTGAGCTTACCGCCGGGAAGTATCTTCACGTTTTGCTCCGTGAAATCATAATCTCCGTCATACAATTCGATATCGTAAAGGTAAGGTATCGGCAAATATGCGCCCCTTGAGCTTACCGTAACCTTTGTTATCAGAATTGATTTTTCGATATACATGTAATTTAGCTTAACGCCACCGTAGAATTGCATTGACATCTTTCCAAACGGGTCAGCGCTTCCGTTATAAGTTACGCCTTTCGTACCGTTCGGGTCATATTTCAGGTTAATGTATGCTTTGGAATTGCTCATTTCAAGCAACGGCGTGCTACCGGAGGTCGAAGTGGCAATAACCGACGCTTCTGCGGATGCTGAAATCGTTTTGCCGAGAGCGCTTGCCGAAAGTGCGGCTCTTGCATTAACCGTACAACCGTAATTAATCCTGAACGAGCCTACTATGTTGGGGAATACGTAACGGTTGAAGGGACAGCTGTAGAAGGTTTTATCCTCCTTTTGCATTCCCGTGCTTATGGTACCGCCTCTGAATTCATAAAGAACAAAGGGTGTTGTAAGCTTCGAACCATTGTTGAAAACTAAGCTATCATAAGAAGACGAGCCTTCAATAAATCCATAGCAAGTTACAGTTCCGTTGACCTGCATCTTGCCCGTGACAGTCGTTTTATTACCTTCTTCGTCTTTTTCAGCCACAAAAGTGAGCATACCGTACGAGTTACAGGTTTGACCCGTCATGGATTTACCGCCGCTACCTGCGTTACATACTCCTCCAATATTTAGAGTTCCGTTTACCGTGAGGGTGACAGAGGGAGCTACGAAAACTCGGTTTGTGTTTTTCGCGCTGCTTGAATATGCATTAGAATACGTGCCTTGCGCCAGCTCGTCATCGTCACTGCCATAGCTAGTACCCGAATAGGGAAGAATAACTGTGAGACCGCTTGCTATAGTAGTGTCAGCCGTCAGGGTTCTTACGGTTGTGCTATACTTGATATTTTCTGTCGCACCGTTGCTTGTAGTCGCAAAGGGAATGACGTATACAGTACCCGACGTCGATTTGCTTATAGCGTCATACACCGTTGGATAGTATGTCGCGCCGTTGTAAGCGATAGCCGTAACCTTGATTTGGCTCGTCGTCAACGAGGTGTCAACGATATAGTAGTTAGCGAAGGTTTTATCATCTACCTTGACGGTAGCATTTGACTCCGCTGCTTTACCGGAATAAGAAACGGTACCTGACAGCGCAACTGAGGTTTCCGAGTAAGGATAGGGAGTGTCAAGGTAATCGTCGTAGTTGTCGTCTAGGTAAGCATCGTCTGCGGCGAGAACGTTCAGCGTCGCCTTGAAATTCGCTTTATCACCGTGATAGTACTTTGCCCTATCCGACTCAAGGGTTGGAGTAATAGACGACGTATCTATTACGGCAGGGGCTTTCATAATTTCTATTCGGTGATTTTTGCAAATTGTCTGGTTTGTGGCAACATCCACTATTGTGTAGTCGTGATATCCCGCCACAACTCCTCTATCGTTTCCGGTAACAGGGGTGTCGTCTAATGTAACGCTTCTGACAAGCTGTATCCTATAACCGGAGGTTGCGGAAGCATCGCCGGTAACGTCTTTATACTCCGTGCCGAAAATATTCTGTCCATTTACGTTAAGCTTCGGCGTTATTGCTGTACCGGTGAAGTACGCTTTACTGATAAAGGCGGGGCTGTTGTCCGCTACGGGATCCGGAGTGGTATCGTTAGATGTTACCGGAACTATAAGCCAAGCTCCAATACCGATAACGGCAACAGAAAGCAGTGTGATTATCATCACGTACAGAGCGACAAATTTTCTTCTATCTGTCAATTAGCACTCACCTCCTCTTCTGCCGAGGTGAAGAACTTGGTTGTTCTGCCGCCTATGCCAACGCTGTCCGCGCCGTAGTTATCGAGAAGGTACTGCCCGAAATCGGTGCGGAAATTTCTGACAGTAGTTGTTAATGTATAAGTAACGGTCACGCTATCGGGAAGCGGGTTTTCTTCTGTAGACGTGAACGTATGCTTAAAGGAGAAATTGTCTGTTGTACTATCCGGGTGATAGGTTGACTCTCCAGTTGATACGCTCGCTGTAGTATTGCTTGCTTTGAAAATTTTAGCGTCGTCCTTTGCATCTGTATACCAGAGGCTGAACTTAAGCGTTAATCCGTTCGTACTTTTAGCAGCTTCTTTGGCTTTGTCAGTGAAGAAATATGTCACGCTTATATTACCGCAATTCTCGGCGTCGAGGTTCAGATTGCCGTTTGCATCAAAGGGACTGTTATCATCATCGACAAAATACAGCGAGGTATAGCTAAACACCTGCGGACCGTTAGGACATTGAACGTATTCATTTACTTCATAAATCGCAAAGCTACCACCGGACGCTTTGTCGGAGTGGACAGTCACTGTCAGCCAGGAGGAGAATCCAACGCTGAAAAGAAAGACTGATGACAGAACAGACATAAGTATCGGAACGTATTTAAACAAGCGTCGCATACTACCTCCTTTCCCGAGTGAAAACACGCTCTTAAAATTTGATAAAAATTCAATTGAAAATCAGGAAGAAAAAGCGATGGGCTTACTCCCGAAATTTTTCCTACATTTCTGCAAGAACGTGCGATGCCCGCGTGAAATAAATTAAACGAGGAAAAACAGCCGTTTTTTGGAGGCGGATTCTCTTCGTTTTGGTTGACAACATTCTAGCATATATAAAATGAAATTTCAAGTCTTTTTGTGCAAAAAACTCGGTGCGCCAAAAGTTCAAACAGTGGTAATTTTTGTCAAATTCGACACGGGTTGGACTTTTTGAAAAATTGAGGAAATTTTCGAGTTGAATTTTTGAAAAAATTTCTTAAGCTTCCAAATTCAATTTAAAAAATCCAAAATTCGCATTTTTTGCGTTTTTATGTAAGCGTTAGTTTACATAATCGCGGTTATTTCCTAAAACAAAAACGCAAGCCAATTTGAAAAGCTATGCAAAACCCTCGAAAAATGCTCATTTTTAGCCTAGAATTGTAAACATTTTGTGAACAAGCCAAAAAATGCACACGTTTGGGGGTATTTTTTGCGTTTTTTATCACGGATACGGGGTTTTTACTGTTAGGCGGCATAGAAAAAACTTGCGTTTTTGAGCAAATTTCCGCATTTTTTACACCCCTACCCGTGTGAGTTTTTTGATTTTTGAATTCTGCCTTCTTAGGGTAATAACGCCCGTGTTTTAAGGTGGCTGCAGCCCTCATTTTCAGTTCAAAAGCACGCCTCTGCGAGGACTGATTTTTGCCCTTTTAAAAGCCCTATTTACACCCATTTTTACACCCATTTTGACGCCTTTTTTTACATCCGTTTTTGTGCTTTTTTCACCCACGTTTTTCTCGCATTTTTAACCCTGTTTTTCTTGCATTATTTGCCTTGTTTTTCTCGCATTTCTCCTTTGGCTGCATTCTGATTTTCTACCCCTTTTTCCTCTTCCGAAGCTCTTCAAGCTTCATCTCTTCCGTCCTCGTTTTCTTCTTTTTGAGCTATGCCTGACTCCCATCTTTCGCTCTCATTTTCTCCTTCTTAGAGTATGCCCGGCATCTGCCTTTCACTCTCATTTTCTCCTTCTTAAGCTATGCTTGGCTTTGGCTTTTCGCTCTCATTTTCTCCTTCTTAAGCTATGCCCGGCTTCTGCCATTCGCTCTCATTTTTTCCTTCTTAGGCTATGCCCGGCTTCTGCCTTTCGCTCTCTTTTTCTCCTTCTTAGGCTATTCCCGGCATCTGCCTTTCGCTCTCTTTTTCTCCTTCTTAAGCTCTGCTCAGCTCTCGGCTTTTGCGCTCACTTTCTACTTTCGGAACCGTGCTTTTTTGTTTTTCATACTCTGCTTACATTTAGTTTTCGTTCGTCTCTTTCAATCTTTCGCTCCGGAAATACTTCGCGCTTTCCGTATGTATATATAAAAAAGGAAACAATTCTTTTTCTCAGCCAGGTGCCTTTAGTAAATTATATGCTTGTCCATAGAAGGCTAACACAGAAGTATTTTTTATAAAAAAAGATAATTTCTCTTCTAACTATTGAATTTTTCACTATAATATGTTAAAATATTCTAGTATGAGGCAAGAGCTTCAAAAAAATTTGGAGAACTGAAATGAAAAGAGAATTTATCAGACACATTTACGAGACTCCCGATGACTTCGGCGGCAAGTCTGTTACCCTCGGCGGTTGGGTCAGAAACCTCCGCGACTCTAAGGCATTTGGCTTTATAGACCTTAACGACGGCTCCTATTTCAAGAGCATTCAGGTTGTATTTGAAAGAAATATAATAGATAATTACGATGAGATTGCAGCGATGAACGTAGGCGCAGCATTGGTTGTTACGGGCGTTGTTACCCTTACTCCCGGTGCCAAGCAGCCCTTCGAGCTTAAGGCTACCAAAATTGAGGTTGAGGGTACCTCTACCCCCGACTATCCCCTTCAGCCTAAGCGTCACACCGTGGAATTCCTTCGCGAGCAAGCGTACCTTCGCCCGAGAACCAATCTTTTCTCCGCTGTGTTCAGAGTGCGCAGTGAGGTAGCTTACGCCATACACTCCTTCTTCAACTCTCGCGGCTTCGTTTACGTTCACACTCCCATTATCACCGCCTCCGACTGCGAGGGCGCAGGAGAAATGTTCAGAGTTACAACTCTGAATATGGAGAATCCTCCGAGGCTTGAAAGCGGTGAGATAGACTACTCACAGGACTTCTTCGGCAAGAGCGCGAACCTGACGGTATCGGGTCAGCTGGAGGGAGAAACCTATGCTATGGCATTCGGTAACATCTACACCTTCGGTCCTACCTTCCGCGCTGAAAATTCCAACACAGCACGCCACGCGGCAGAGTTCTGGATGATAGAGCCCGAGATTGCCTTTGCTGACCTTAACGACGATATGGAGCTTGCGTGGGATATGATTAAATACATCATCAACCACGTTATGGATAATTGCGCAGCAGAGCTTGAGTTCTTCAACAAGTTCGTCGACCAGGGGCTCCTTGACAGGCTCACGGCACTCCGCAATGCGGACTACGCCAAGGTGACCTACACCGAAGCAATAGACGTGCTTCTCAAGTCGGGCGAAAGCTTCAAGTTCCCCGTATATTGGGGTGTTGACCTTCAGACCGAGCATGAAAGATACCTCACCGAGAAGGTATACAAGAAGCCCATATTCCTTATCGACTACCCCAAGGAGATTAAGGCGTTCTATATGCGCCTTAACGATGACGGCAAAACCGTTGCAGCTATGGACCTGCTTGTTCCCGGTGTTGGCGAGATTATTGGCGGCTCGCAGCGTGAGGAAAGACTTGACGTGCTTACGGCGAGAATGGCTGAGCTTGGACTTAAGGAGGAGGACTATTGGTGGTACCTCAACCTTCGCAAGTACGGTGGAACAAAGCACGCAGGCTTCGGACTCGGCTTTGAGAGAATTATTATGTACCTTACCGGTGTATCCAACATTAGAGACGTTCTTCCCTACCCCAGAACGGTTGGAAACGCGGAGTATTAATTGAGCTTGAGTTAGACTTTATCAAGTTTGAATTGAGCGTTATCAGGCTTGAATTAGGCATAAATTGATAATGGGCGAAGCGCATATTTATCTCTGTCAGTACTCGTAAATTCAAGCTATTCAAAAGATTTGCCAAGCGCAATTCAACGTAAGACTATCGAACATTTTTTAAAAACAAAGAGGGCTATCTGCTTCAAGATAGCCCTCTTTTTTGGGGGTTTTGACAACTTTATTTTACATTTTTCGATATTTTCCAGCATTATTGATACTCCGGCACATAATCAATATTGGTTAATTTTGATACAAAAATGCAAATCCTAAATAGAGCATATTAATAATTATGCACCTTCGCATATAAAGAAAAGCCTTGTAATTTTTTATGCATTTTGCCGAAAGCGATGAATGTATAGATGCGCATAAAATGAAAAGTCCTGCCTAGGGAAGGCAGGAAAAATATAAAACAAAAAGCCTTGTAAATATATACAAGGCATAGTTTAAATATAAAACAAAAAGCCTCGCGTGAGGCGAGACCCAATATATGAAGAGCATGCTCTATGGCAAATGCTCACAGAAAACCGAATAAAGAAGAAACGAAGCTCAAGTAAATGCGCTTTCGTGTTGAGTTTTAGCAAAACAACAGTTCAAGCCCTCGGTCAATTAGTATCGCTCAGCTAAATACATTACTGCACTTACACCTGCGACCTATCAAACT
>JAFUPM010000001.1 GCA_017481225.1 Clostridia bacterium | reverse complement strand
TTATACTCGAAAATATAGAAGCTTTAGTGCACGTGGGCTATGTCAGTTTACGCGCCCATCTGACTCGTTTAACGAGTATAAGCCCGAGGATACATTTCAGCGACTCGGCGAGTATGACCGCGGCAAACAACAGGTGTATACCGACGTCGGTAAAGTAAGCGAGAACGAACGCCACAGGCACTGTGATGACCCAGGCGTAAACGCAATCGAAGAGCATAGTCAGCATCGCAAGTCCCCCCGAGCGTAGGGTGTAATAGCAAGCCATAGCCAGGGAGTTCAGCGGCATTGACAGAGCCGAGATCATCAGCATATAGGTGGAGAGTGTGCGCACAGCCTCGGAGGTGTTGTAGAACAAGGGGAAAACGGGGGAGAACCCTATCTGCAAGGCACACATCACAACACCGCACAAAAAGGAGAAGAAGAGAAGCTTTTTGTCCGTTTCCTTTGCTTCATCCATCATTCCGGCTCCGAGCAGGTTGCCGACGATAATAGCGATGGAATTTGCAAGGGCGGCGTAGGTGATATTCAGAACGTTGAACATCGTGTTCTGTATGTTCATAGCCGCTACAGCATCAAGTCCCGCGGTGGAAATGCACTGATTTTTGAAGGTCATTGCAAAGGACCAGAGAAGCTCGTTCATCATCAGCGGCATACCGCGCACCGCCACACTGCGTATCAGCTTTCCCGACACGGCAAAGGAGGTAAGCGCGCCCTTGATGAAGGGGTAACGATCGGCGCTCCCGTGGACCTTTATCACGAGGAAACCGAGCTCCGCGAAACGGGAGATAACCGTGGCTATGGCTGCGCCCTTTACACCGAGGGCAGGGAAGCCGAGAAGTCCGTAGATCAAAACCAGGTTGAGAACGAAGTTTGAGCACATAGCCACAACTCCGGAATATGTGGGCAAAACAGCCTCGTCTGTCTCGCGCAGCGTAGATGAGTAGGCTTGAGAGAGAGCATAGGGGATAAGCCCCAGAGTCATTATGGAGAGATACTCCATACCGTAGGAGAGAACGGCGGCAGGGTCGGCATCGGAGCTACCCGAGTGTATAAACAGGGAAATGACCTCTTCTCCAAAAAGGGAGAGGACAAGGACGGTGAGGGCGCACAGTGAAAGGTTAATTATTATCTTTATGCGGAAGGTCTCCCGCACGCCCCGAACGTCTCCCGCGCCGTGATACTGCGAGGTGAATATTCCAGCTGCTGCACCTGCGCCGAAAATGAACATATTGAATATGAAGATAAACTCGTTTACGATAGACACACCCGACATAGCCTCTGTGCCGAGTCTGCCGATCATAACGTTATCAAGTAGATTTACAAGGCTCGTGATACCGCTTTGCAGCATTATCGGTACAGCTACCAAAAGCACCTTTTTGTAAAAATGTTTATCCCCTATATAACCGTTTAACTTTAGCATATCGTGGATAAATATAAATAACTGTTTGCAAAATCAGTTAAAAACATCGTTTTTGTGTTCTTGGATCCAGTTTCTCGTCCACTCGACAGCCTCGAGTCCGAGGTCGCAGATTGGGTTGCCGACGAACATAATTCCGTCGATCTTACCCTCTCGCATAAGCTTTAGGTAATAGTCACCCTGGCGCTTCATCTGCTCGATCGTCATAGGGCAGCGCTCTCCGTAGTTATACATAAACATACCTGCAACGATCTTTTTGTCGGGGCACATCTTAAAGAGCTCCTCGTAGTAGCTCTCGATCTTCTCAAGGTTTTTTCCATACCATACCCAAAGGGTTATATAGTCAAACTCATCAAGCCAGGGCTTTACGTTCGGTATCTGCTCCATATTGTATTCGTAGAGCGTTACCCACATATTGAGCTTTTTCCCGACAATACGCTCGTCGCATCTTTGGCGTATTGCTCTCAAGCGCTCGGGGGGATACAGAGGCAGACGGGTCTTGCCGAAAAAGTCATCGTAGAAGCCGCCTGTGACGTTATCGAACATATTCGCCTGTTTTATTACCTCGTCAACGTCTACCCAATCGTCGAAGGTAGAGCTTCCCGCGCCGAGAATAGACCAGGTAACCTCGCGGCAGGGGCGCATCGCCTCGGTGTGCTGGTCATAGGGAGGCATCGGCGTTCCCCCTATTCGCACGCGGCACATATTAGGAATATCAAGATAGAAGAGTCCCTCGATCGCCGTCATTCGAGAATGACCGGGAAGGTTGTACTGGTTAGGGAGACCTGTCTCTCCGTCAACGGACCAGTGACCGTCGGGGTCCTCGCCCATAAGCCATAATTTTTCGCGGAAGGTAGCCATTTTATTTCTCCTTTGAGCTTGTTTTTCTTAATTATAACAAATATCCGACGCGGGATATAGAGATAATCCCGCCCAGAATTTTGTAAATCGCGAAAAAGAACGGGTAGCAACGACGTGCTACCCGATGAAAGTTATTAAAGTCTATGAGACAGTGCGCAAGCTGTGGGAGACGGGCGCGATTATGAGTTAATCTCCCAAAACCAAAAATCCGTACTCGTCCGAGGATTGAGATTCCTTACCGAGAGTGTAGGTTGGGTCATCGGATTTTATCCATCTTGCATCTCCAACCTGTAAGTTCATTCGCATAGCGCCAACTCCGCGCCATCTCTCACGTGGGATTGCTCTGTAGAGAGAATAGCTGACAAAGCCGTCGCCCTCTGCCTTTTCAAGCCTGTATTTGGAAAGCTCCTCGTCTCCGAGCGCTCCAACGGCTGACTGATGTGAGCGCGCGGCAACGTCAAGTCTTAATTCACCCGTACCGGTTAGGAAGGTCTCCAGGGGATTGTTGTCGGGGTCAGGCTCCTTACCGAAGGCAACTCCGCACTCGGGGAATCCGGGCTCGAATTCGTAGAATACTTTAATATCTCTCGGTGACTTTATGCGTATATCAAGCCTCAGCTCCTCGCCCTCCATATCAACACGGAAAAGCGAGCCGTCCGAAAGCTCGGTAAAGCCGTCGCGCCCGATAACGTAGGGGTTCATTCCCTCGGCGAAGTAATGACCGAGTGGGTGCTTGCCCTCGGCTATTCTCTTTTCAACCTCGGGGAACTCCTCTGATAAAAGCGTCTGCAGGCTCTCTATTCGCCACCTAAGCTTTTCGGGAAAGAACTTGAAGCCCTCCGCCTCGGAGTGGTAGCCGAGCCTTGAGTCGGCAAGGCAGAGCTTTAGCATCTTCTCCGAGCTTTCAATCTCGGATTGGACAATTTTTCGCATCTCGGAGAGTGTAGTCTTGGCATCGGTACGCTCGCGCCCGAGGTCCGACCTGAGCTTATAGAACCTCAAAATATTAAGCCCCGAGGCGATAAGCGTGCCTATAGCCTCTGCCACCGTGACGGTATCGCCCGACCTTTCTGTGAGAAGCTCCTCTCCGCGCCTCCAGTGGGAGAGCATCAGCTCCGAGAGGGTGATTGCCTCATCAAGGGTGTGACCCAGGAAAAGGCACTCGCCGATTCTATCGCCCGAGGGCGGGTCAACCAGCTGCCAGGAACGGGATAAGGGCTTGTCCTTCGGTATAAGCGACAGCTCCCAGACCACGCCGTCGTGCATCGGTCCGTAGTAGCTGAACATTATGTTTGTGGGGTAATTTTTGTAGCCCTCCTCGAACTCGCGCCAGGCTGAGGAAATAGCCTCGGCGGCACTCTTGCCGTACACCCGTGCTGCGAAATCGCGGAGAAATTCGTCCTTATCCGTCAGATTATCTCGGAAGGAAAGCTCACCCGAGGCGCGGCTCATAACCGAGGGATAGTTTCCGAAGTACCAGCACTCCATAACGCCCGTGACTCCAAGCTCCCTTGCCGCGCGGTACTTATCGAACACAAGTCCGGGCGCAGGAATATACGGAACTGTCGCAAGCTCGTGAGAGGTGCATATCTGCATTTTCGCCCACAGCTCGTTTCCGTGGGCGGCTGTCATTTTCGCAGTCTCGGTGAAAAGCTCCGAGGGACCGGGGTAGGAGAGCCAATAGTCAAAGGCTACGCGGTCACGGTCAAGCTGCCTGTTGTAGCCTCTGTCCTCGAAGTTCTGCATCATAATAATATCGTGGGGAAGCTTCTCGGAATATTCGTTAATATCGCTGTTATCCCAATATCTGTGACCGTAGGTCCAGCTTATGAATTTCGCTCCCGTGTTTGCCCGTCTGATGCCCTCGCGGATAATGTCGCAGGCATAGGCAAGATTCTCGCCTCTCGAGTATTTCCTGCATCTCGGGCAGGTGCGGAAGTTAGCTCCCGATGCGCAGTTGGTGGGTCGCTCTCCTGCCGTAATATCAATATAGCCCGCAAGGTCGGGTACAGAGCTGAAAAGCTTCTCCGCAGCCTCGATTATGTAGCTTTTCGCCACCTCTCGCCTTAAGCAGATAGGGTGATATCTGAACCTCTTTTTAGCGCCGAGGAAGTCCTCGTGCCCCTCAAGCTCTTCGTCTAAAAGCCCCAGAGGCTCTATGGCGAAAATGTAAACGCCGACACCGTATTTTTTGCATTTAGCCACCACCCGTGTCAGCTTTTCTAACCTTTTTTCTATCTCACGGGGATCGTCGTTGAAATATTTAGTCTTAACCAAGGCGCGGAAGCTGGTATAAATCCAGAGTCCGTTCGTGCCCGAGTGGGCGAGCCTGTTAAGATACTCGTCGGGGTAGTAGTCTATATCGTCGAGCAGCTCGTCACCGAATTTCGGCGGACGGTTAGTCGGGCTGAAAAATCCGCGGGTTATCCTAGCCTTGACAAAGGCGCGTCGGCTTATCTCACCAAGCGGCAGAAGCGGACCCTCTCTGCCCGTCATCTCATCTTCAAGGTAAATAATTGCGCGGCGTGCGCCCTCCGTGTCAGCCGAGGTAACGGTACAGCCCTCGGCGCTTACCGATATTTTATAGCTCTCGTACTCCATTGAGCCGTCGCAAATAAAGCGCACGGGGTAGGACTTACCGCCGATTTTACAGAGTGAACAGAACCTCTCGAAGTCCGCGTAAGCCGTGTCAAGTAAGCCTTCGTTCTCGGGGAAGCGCTCGGCAATATATATTCCGCGCACCGACACCTCGCCTGCCGCAGGCTCTATTTCGCTATCAAAGCCCAAGGGGGCTGAGATATGGACGGGTGACTTCAACTCCTCTATAAACGCCTTGTCAGGCTGCTTATTGAAGAATGGGTCAACTTTATTAATATAAGCTCCCTTGTAGGAATCAAAAACACGCGTTGAGCTTTTCATATTATCTCCTCTTTACAGTAGCTTTTGGGGATTTTTCTTTTCTTTAATCCTATTTTACCACCAAGTGAAAGGTTTGTATATACAAAATCGTGAAATTTCGGTATAATTTTGTAAATAATTAAAGAGCCGTCGGTCCGACGGCTCTTTGTAGGGTGAATATTTGAGAGATTATATCTTAAAGATAATATCGCCGTAGGTGGGCATAGGCCAGACGTCACGGGCGGTAAGCGTCTCCATCTCGTCAACAACCTTACGCAGTCCGCTCATCTTCGGAATTACCGAAGTCTTTATAGCGAATGCCGCAGCCTCGTCATCGGGCTTCTGAAGCGCCAGCTTCAGGGCTCTCTCGAGAGAGTAGTAGGCGTCGTAGGTTTTGCCAAGAAGGGCTGACAGCTTGTCCACAAGCTCCGTGGCGTAGCCGACGGTTGCCGCCTTAGAAGCCACCCGTGTTGCGTTAATGCTCTCCGAAAGCCGTCCGACGTACCCCGTGACGGCAGGAATAATATCCCTCATCGTCATCTCGAGCATAGTGCGCGCCTCGATATTCTTTATCTTCTTGTAGCTCTCGAAGAATATCTCACGCCTTGAGCGCATTTCCGTCTCGCTCATAACTCCGAAGCGGCCGAAGAGCTTAATATTCTTCGGGTCGGTGAAGTGGGTGTAGGCGTCGGGAGCTGTCTTGAAGTTGGACAGG
>JAFUPM010000024.1 GCA_017481225.1 Clostridia bacterium | reverse complement strand
CTTTGCTATTTTCTTATTTTACAGCGGTGGAACGAAGCATAACGTCGTGGTAACCGCCCTCGACAATACTTGTAGAAGATACGAGAGTCATCTTCGCCTTCTCCTGAAGCTCCTCGATGGTTATAGCGCCGCAGTTGCACATAGTGGACTTAACCTTGTAGAGTGACTTCTCTACGTTATCGTGGAGAGAGCCTGCGTAGGTTACGTAGGAATCAACACCCTCCTCGAAGTTGAGCTTCTCCTTACCGCCGAGGTCGTATCTTTGCCAGTTTCTCGCTCTGTTGGAGCCCTCGCCCCAATACTCCTTGACGTACTGACCGTTAACCATAATCTTAGGTGTGGGGGATTCGTCAAATCTTGCGAAGTATCTGCCGAGCATCATAAAGTCGGCACCCATAGCGAGAGCTAAGGTCATGTGATAGTCGTGTACGATACCGCCGTCGGAGCAGATGGGAACGTAAATTCCCGTTTTCTTGAAATACTCGTCTCTTGCCTCGGCAACCTCGATTACCGCGCTCGCCTGACCGCGGCCGATGCCCTTCTGCTCACGGGTGATGCAGATTGAGCCGCCGCCGATACCGATTTTAACGAAGTCGGCACCTGCCTCGGCAAGGAAGAGGAAGCCCTCTCTGTCAACTACGTTACCGGCACCCACCTTTACCTTGTCGCCGTACTTTCCGCGAATGAAATCGAGGGTGCGCTTTTGCCAGATTGTGTAGCCCTCGGAGGCGTCAATGCAGAGAACGTCGGCTCCTGCCTCAACCAGGGCGGGAACTCTGGTCTCGTAGTCACGGGTGTTGATACCTGCGCCTACGATATAGCTCTTGTTTGCATCAAGCAGCTCCTGGGGGTTCTCCTTGTGCTGAGCGTAGTCCTTGCGGAAAACGAAGTATTTAAGGTTGCCCTTCTTATCAACGATGGGCAGGGAGTTGAGCTTGTGGTCCCAGATTATATCATTGGCTACTTTAAGTGTGGTTCCCTCGGGCGCCGTTACCAGCTTTGAGACGGGAGTCATAAAGCTCTTGACCTTCTCGTCGGTGGACATACGGCTGACGCGGTAGTCTCTGCCCGTAACGATGCCGAGAAGCTTGCCGTGAGCAGTTCCGTCGGAGGTCACCGCCATAGTGGAGTGACCCTTCTCCTCGGCGAGAGCGAGGACGTCCGCAAGGGTGCTGTCGGGGGTAAGGTTGGAGTCGCTGACAACGAAGCCTGCCTTGTAGCTCTTTACTCTTGCTACCATAGCTGCCTGGTCCTCTATTGACTGAGAGCCGTAGATGAAGGAGATGCCGCCTTCCTTGGCGAGAGCGATTGCCATTTTATCGTCGGAGACGGACTGCATAATCGCGCTGGTCATAGGAATGTTCATCATTATGGGACATTCCTCCTTGCCCTTTCTGTATCTGACGAGAGGGGTGCGGAGAGAAACGTTCTGGGGTATGCACCTTTCGTCGGTATAGCCGGGGATAAGCAGGTACTCGCTGAAGGTGTGGGAGGGTTCGTTGAAGTAAGTAGCCATTTAAAAAACCTCACTTTTATTTTATTAGCATATATTCTATCACAACGGGGGCGGCTTGTCAATATATTTTAAATCTATTTTTTTCTATAAATTTATAATGTATTTTTTTGAAACCGTGAGCGTATTTTCCGTCTTTGGAATATTGAAGATAACCTTTGTCCGAAAAGCTATACTCATTCATATATTTTCAAAGCTGCACAGCGATAACATTTTTCTCCGAAACGGGGAGAAGGCATTTTATTTATCTGTGCCGATAATGGAGAGGGGAGGTGTGATTTTTTCAAGAACCTCTCTGTTTGCCGTTATGCAAAACGAGCCGCACTCAATTGCTTCTTCGAGGATATCCGCCGCCAGCAAAATTTTCTCGCAATCAACGGACAGCATATCCGAAATAAGCTTTTCCTCCTTTTGCTCGGTCCAGCCTACCATATAATCGTATACCGCCTGCTCTGCGCGTGTGCGGGGAGTGGAGAGGATATCGTACTCGCCAATGCTTCCGATAATATATTTCGTAAGGTCGGGCTTCTCCTTTGCAAGGTCGCGGAGAAAATCGGGAGCCTTGCGGATTGCTTCGACGGATGCGGCAGGTGAGGGGTCGCGATAGGAGTAAGCGCCTACTTCGCCTGATTTTTTCACCGAAAGCCCGGCGCCGTAGGCACCGCCCTTGACGCGGATTTCACCCCAAAGATATTCGTAGGAGAGAATATTTGCGGCAACGCGCAAAAGTCCAAGATGCTCCGCGGCATTTTTGGAAACGTTTTTCATTGCCGCGTGGGAGACTCTCGTGGGTACTGCAAGACCGTCGCACATAACCGACGCGTCGAAGGAAATATCCGTTGCGGCACCGACACTTCCCGAGGGGAAGGCGGAAATTACAGACTCGGCAAGGTGCATTGCGCGCTCGTCGGTTACAGACACCGTCATTCTTTCCTTTATACAAATACGCGACAGAAGAGAGGAAAGTATATGGGGGAGCGTGTCGCAAATTTCGTCAATACGGGCGCACATATCGCGGATTTTTTCATACGCCGTGAAGCCGCTGCGAAGCTCATTGAGAGCCCCGGCTCTCGAGCATCTCGAGCCTGCTCTCATTAAAGCGAAGGTAAGACCCTGCGCCGACATTGCCTCGTCCATATAGGAGCGCGTTTGCATCAGCTGCTCTTTGATAACCGCCCTGTCGCTAAAGTCGCTCTTAAGCAGCACCTCTTTAATAAGCCGCGCCATATCGTCAACCCTCTCGGTGAAGGCGCTTGAGGAAACGTTAAGGGTAACACTGCCGCCGCCTAAGCCGTCAGCCGTAGGATATACGGTGGTGCCGAATACCAGAGAGCCGAGAGTTGACTTTATCTCGTTTTGGAGGGCTGATTTGGTGTAATTTTCGGTATTAAGATTTTTGAGAAGGGTTGAGAGAATACTGAGGTAAATTATCTCCGAGGGCTGAAGGTCGTCGCAGACAAAGTCAATATTCAGATAGGTTATGCCGCCTGTGTTGCCCTCGTGGAGCAGCACCTTCGCGCCGTCAAGCTCGCGGACGCTGATTTTCGACATCGCCTTGGGTGGAGTTATGTCGGATATGGATAAGGTGGGTACCGTGTTGAGTTTTTCGGGGGTATCGGGGGTTTGCTGCCATATTTTCAGCCCGTCCGCCTTCTCCTTTATGGCTTGAAGCTCGCTTTCCGTCATAGAGTCGCGAATGGCGCACATCTTCTCCGACAGCTCCTCTCTTACGCGGCTGTCGTATCCCTTCCTTGGTAACATAACCACGGAGGCTCTGTGGGGGTTATCCACGGTCATATGGAGCAGGAGCTTATTGAAGTAGTCGGTCTCAATTTTCTCTCTGACCCACCTGATGCTTTCCTCGTATTTCAAGGGACCCGTGGGGGATGTGCCGTATATCCAGGAGGAGTATATAGCCAGAGCGTAGGCAATTCCTGCAGGGAGCGCGCCGAAGTCTCGCTCGCGGATTTTGAACTCCGTGCTGCCGAGGGTGGCTCTCAGCCTCGCCTTATCTACGCCGACCCTTGCGATATCTCGGATTATTTTCTCTATTTCCTCTTCAATTCCCTGGAGTCTATCCTCCTTAACGTCAATAAGCTCCAAGGTAATCTGGCTTTGGCGCACGTGGGAGAGGCTCAGGGATACGTCCTCGCATATTCCGCGGTCCAGGATTGCACGCTTCAGCTGACCCTCGTTGGTGCCTGCCAGAGCCGAGACCAGCTGATTTATCGCAAGGTCCTCTCCCCACTTATCAAAGGAGGAGTAAACGTAGCCGAGCAGCACCCTCGCGCCACTCTCTCCGCCTGGCTCGAACTCCAGGGTTACACAGGGGCTTAGACGGGGGGCGTGTATGGGATATTCAATATTTATTTCCTTTTTTTCGTACTCGTCGAGGTAGGACGCAATAAGGGGAAGAAGCTTATCGGTATCAACCCTTCCGTCAAGGACGATAAACGCGTTCGACGGGTGGTAATAGGTGGAGTGCGCCGAAACGAAGTCCTCATAGGTAAGGGTGGGTATGGTGGAGGGGTATCCGCCCGAGTCGTATTTATACATTCCGTCCGAGAAAAGGCAGCGGCGAAGCTCCATACTGCCCGGCTCGTCGGGGGAGGAGTATGCACCGTGCATCTCGTTATAAACTACGCCGTTGTAGGAGAGATTTTCTCCGTCGTACTCGTAGTGCCAGCCCTCTTGGAGAAATATATTCTCGCACTCTAACATTCTCGGGTGGAACACCGCGTCGAGGTAAATATCGGTAAGGTTGAGGAAATCCTTCTCGCACCTTGATGCTACGGGATATACGGTTCTGTCCTCGTAGGTCATAGCGTTAAGGAAGGTGTTGAGCGAACCCTTGAGCAGCTCCACGAAGGGCTCCTTCACGGGGTATTTTCTCGAGCCGCAAAGCACCGAATGCTCGATTATATGAAAAACTCCCGTATCGTCCTTCGGCGGTGTGCGGAAGGCTATGGAGAAGGTCATATTTCTGTCGTCGCGGTCAAGGAAGGCGAGCTTCGCGCCGGTTTTTCTATGCTCGAGAAGGTAGAGCGTGCCGGGCAGCTCCGCTATTTCCTCGGCGGATATAAGGTCAAAGCCGTAGGCTGAATTTTTAATTTTCATCTTGGGTCCTTTCTTTTGTGTTGAGGGTTTTTCGTGGGTTGCCACAGCGCCACGTTGGGCTGTCTTTTTGTTATCTCGCTGCTTTGCTTCGGGTTGCCTTTGCGGTTTCGGCGCACCGCCCGTAGCTTACTTTGCTTTCTTAGTGTACCGACTTTTGTTGTCTTTCTTTGGCTTGGTGCGTCGCCACGAGAGCTTTTGTTATCCCGGTACGCAGCTTTGGGCGGTCTTGCTGTCCGAGTGCGCCGCGTTGGGCTGTCTTTTGCTAGTTGTTCGCTTTATGCGGCCTTTGGCTGCGATGTCGAAATTCAGGCTTTAAGAGCATTCTCCATAAAGCTTACTACGGTGTCGAGGTAGGTTTCCTTATCCACGAGATAGCTTATGCCGTGCTCGGCGTTGGGGATTGTGAGTAGAATTTTATTTTCCATACTACAGCCCTCGAAAATTTCGCGGCTCATACGGCAGGGAACGAAGCTATCCCCCTCCCCATGTATAATTAAAGTGGGTATTTTGGAGTGCTTTACCGCTTCCTTTGCCGTAGAGGAATCTATATCAAAGCCTCCGTAAATCATACCTCCGAGCCTTATGAAGGGCATCAGAAGTCCTGCGGGCAGCTTCATTTCTGCTACTACCTTGTGAATTATTTCTCTCGGTGAGGAGTAGGGGCAGTCAGCCATAATGGCTTTTACGTTTTTCGGCAACGGCAGCTCCGACGCCATAAGGACGGTCGCCGCGCCCATTGACATACCTATAAGAATTATATCTACGTCCTCGCCGAAGCGTGAGACTGTGTATTCCACCCAATCCAGGGTGTCGTAGCGCTCCTTTATGCCGAAGGAGAGGGACCCTCCTCCGCTTTTTCCGTGGGCGCGCTGGTCTACGAGGATAAGGTTGTGACCTCTCGCCCTTGCATCTCTTGCACCACCGCAGAAATCCCTCAGAGCGTGGCCGCGGTAGCCGTGAAGCTGTATCTCAACGGGCGCGCCCTCTGCTACGTGATAGTACCTGCCGTAAAGGGTCACGCCGTCGTGCGCCTTGATATACACGTCCTCGCAGGGTGTTGCGGTAATTTCGTCAATAAGAGGACCCGTTTTGGCAAGAGCCTCCTCAAAGCCCTTGATTTTAATTGGGCTTTTCGGGTCGATTTTACCGTTTTTCCTTTTAGCGAATGGAACGTAATAACAAATATAAGTAATAATAAAAAATAACGCTGCGGCAATGAGCAGCACCGCAAACGGAATAATAAGCTCTTCCATATTTCCTCCGTGTCTTCTGCTCGGGCATTCAGGATAAATTACCCGAATTCAGACAATAATATTTTATCACGAGCCATATAGCTTGTCAATAGGAGTATTTCCCTCTTGGGGCTTTGAAATTCAAGCGTAGCTTTCATTTTTTAATAAAAGGTTATCAAAACTTTATCAGTATGCAAAAAAACATATAAATGACTTGAAAACACCGCTCTTGTGTGGTAAAATGTCATTGATAAATTTGACGGAGGTAGAGTATGTTTGACGTTGCTGTAATAGGCGCGGGAGTAGTGGGCGGACTCGTTGCAAGAGAGCTTTGCCGCTACGGTATGCGCGTTTGTATTTTAGAGGCGGCAGGTGACGTGGCTCTCGGTGCTACAAGGGCAAACAGCGCCATAGTTCACGCAGGCTTTGATGCGAAGGAGGGCTCACTTAAGGCGAAGCTTAACGTTCGCGGCTCTAATCTTATGGAAAAGGTATGCAGAGAGCTTGGCGTAAAGTATAAAAGAAACGGCTCCTTGGTCGTGGGCTTTGGGGACGAGGACGAGAAAACTCTTGCGGAACTTCTGAAAAGAGGCGAGAGAAACGGGGTCAAGGGACTCCGACTGATAAATAAGGACGAGGTAAGGCGGCTGGAGCCCAATATCGGCGACGGCGTTACCTGCGCTCTGCACGCGCCTACGGGCGCAATAGTTTGCCCCTACGAGCTGTGTATGGCGGCTGTGGGTAATGCTATGGACAACGGAGCGGAGCTGAGGCTTGGCTTCAAGGTTGTGAAAATCGAGAGGGCGGACGGCGGCTTTACCCTTTGTTCCGAGGGCGACTCTGTTCGTGCGCGCTACGTCGTTAACTGCGCGGGAGTGTACTCCGACGAGGTAGCGGCGTTGGTGGGTGACGAGAGCTTTAGCGTCAAGGCTCGCCGCGGCGAGTATCTTCTCCTTGATAAGGAGGCGGGGAATACGGTTTCTCACACTATCTTCCGCTGCCCCACGAAAATGGGTAAGGGCGTGCTGGTTACTCCCACGGTTGACGGCAACCTTCTCCTTGGACCTACGGCTGAGGATATAGACGATAAAAGCGATACCAAAACCACGGCGGCAGGACTTGCGAAGGTCCGCACTTTGGCGGCGGAGCAGGTGAAGGGTGTCAATTTCGGCAAGACCATAACCTCCTTCACAGGCCTCAGAGCTACGGGCTCTACGGGTGACTTTATTATCAATTCTCCCATACCGGGCTTTATAAACGCGGCAGGTGTGGAGAGCCCCGGGCTTTCGGCGTCGCCCGCTATTGCGGAGTACGTTCGCGAAATGCTTACGGATATGGGTGAGAAGCTTTCCGAGAGGGAGGATTTCGTCGCTGTGAGAGCGCCGATGCACTTCTACCGCGAGATGTCGAGGGAAGAAAAGAATAAGCTTATTGCAGAGCGTCCCGAGTACGCCCACGTTATCTGCCGCTGCGAGACGGTAACCGAGGGCGAAATTCTCGATGCAATCAGAACGAACCCCAAGCCACGTGACCTTGACGGCGTGAAGCGCAGAACGAGGGCGACTATGGGCAGATGCCAGGGTGGCTTCTGTACGCCTTATATCGTGGAGCTTCTGGCAAGGGAGCTTGGGATAAATTACGAGGACGTAACGAAGTCGGGCGGCGCGTCCTACATCAACGTCGGCAAAACGAAGGAGGACGTGTAATGAATAACGATATGAACGTCAGCCTCGTGGTTATCGGAGGCGGTCCTGCAGGTATGGCGGCGGCGATTGCTGCGAGAGAGTCGGGAATAGAGGATATTCTGATTTTGGAGCGCGATACGGCGCTTGGCGGTATTCTCCGTCAATGTATACACAACGGCTTCGGACTTCACACCTTCGGCGAGGAGCTTTGCGGTCCCGAGTACGCCTACAGATATGAGAAGCGTGTTCGGGAGATGGGTATTCCCTTTATGCTTGACACTATGGTTATAGAGGTTACACCCGACAGGCGCGTTACGGCTATGAGCGCGGAGCGCGGAATCTTTACCGTCAATGCGGGGGCTGTGGTGCTGGCTATGGGCTGCCG
>JAFUPM010000023.1 GCA_017481225.1 Clostridia bacterium | reverse complement strand
TACTTGAAAATTAAAATCGACAAACCTCATTTGAGGTTTGTCGATTCTTGGTGGGGGAAGCTGGATTCGGACCAGCGAAGTCAGTGACAACAGATTTACAGTCTGCCCCCTTTGGCCGCTCGGGAATTCCCCCCTGTTATGGAGCTGGTGATCGGAGTCGAACCAACAACCTGCTGATTACAAATCAGCTGCTCTGCCATTGAGCCACACCAGCGTTGTGACGCTTAATATTATAACAGACAGAAGTCGGTTTGTCAAGACTTTTTTGAAAAGTTTTTTTGCTTTTTTAAATTAGGTTGTTATCAGCATCCGAATGGGCTGAATTGCCAAGCTTTAATCTAAGTTTTTACCCTACGCGCTTGATATATCCTTGCCCTAAAATGCAAATCTCGCTTTCCTTTGCGCTGAAAATGTGCGTTTCACTATGAAAATTCTTTAATATGTAAATAATTATAAATTAAGGTTGCGAAAGTTGTCAAAAGATGTTATAATTATATTATGGGATTATATGACTCGGAGTTAACATCTTGTGATAAGTAATCCATCGAAAGCGCGGGAGGTGATAGCTTGACTGTAATAATCTGTACGGGCGAGCGCGGCGAGATGCTCTTCAACAAAAGGAGAGTCAGCCGTGACGAATACGTGTCGCTTGACATCATTAATACCGTTGGGGGACGAAAGCTATACGTTAAGCCCTACTCCGAGAAGCTCTTTTCCGATTTTGGAGGCTACGAGCTGTGCGACGACCCACTCGCAAAATGCTCTGAGGGAGATTTCGTTTTTATTGAGGACGAGGATATCTCACCGTATCTCGAAAAAGCCAAGGGGCTTATCATTTACAACTTCAGCACCCGCTATCCCTATGATTTAAAATTTGACACGCCCCCTGCCGAATTGGGGTTCAGGCGTGTAGACAGTAAGAAGTTCGCAGGTCACTCTCACGAAAAAATCGTGAAGGATGTTTATAGAAAATTATGACGGGGTCTATGAAAACGGGACGGATAAAGCTCGTCTCACTTCTTTTGATTTTGGCGCTTACCGCTTTGTCGGCTGTATCCTGCGGCGCGGACGGAAAAAGTGTCGCCTACGGGGATATACCGCCCTATGCAGGGGAGCCGTATGCGGTAATAAACGGTAACAAGCCCTTTTTCACAAGAGAAGAAATTACCGACAGAGCATACGAAAGCTACTCGCGCCTCGATGCTCTCGGAAGATGCGGTGTCGCTATGGCTTGCGTTGGGCGTGAGCTTATGCCGACGGAGGAGCGAGAAAGTCTATCCTCGGTTAATCCAACGGGGCTCGTTTACAAGGGTAGGTCCAACAATAATAAGTACAGCTTTATTGACGGAATATACGTATATAATCGCTGTCATCTTATCGGATTTCAGCTGGCGGGAGAGAACGCGAACGAGGAAAATCTCATCACGGGTACCCGTTATTTCAATATTGAGGGTATGCTTCCCTTTGAAAATCTGATTGCAGACTTCGTGCGCGAGAGCGGCAAGCACGTTATGCTGAGGGTAACTCCGTATTACTTGGATTACGACTACGTTGCAAGGGGCGTTCTGATGGAGGGCTACTCTGTCGAGGACAGAGGCGAGGAGATTTGCTTCTGTGTTTTCGTCTACAACGTTCAGCCCGGTGTTATTATTGATTATTTCACGGGCGAAAACAAGCTCAACCCCGAAAGCGGACACACGGAAGAGGAAGTAACCTCCGCCCTTACCTACGTTCTTAACTTCGACTCAATGAAGTACCACCTTCCCGACTGCTACCACGCAGAGAATATGAAGGAAGAATACAGAATAAATTACGACGGAAGTGTCGCCGATTTTAAATTTATTCACCGCGGCTACGCTCCCTGCGGTATATGCAAGCCCGACGAATACAGGTAGTCGGAAAATGCCCGAGGGCTGGGTGTATGGTTGATTTTTGACTAAAAAACTCGACACGGGTATAGCTTAACTGCGTTTTTATTATTTCCAACGAATACATATAAACTGTGTTTTTTAGCTTTCAAAATACATATAGTTTGTGCTTTTAGCTTTACGAATACATATTAGTTTTTAATTTTCAAATACATATAAGGAGAAAGAAAATGTTCAGAAAATCAAAGAGCTTACTCGCTTTGCTTTTAGCTTTGGTCCTTGTTATGACGATGTCTCTGACAGCCTGCGACGGTATGTTTGCGACAGGGGACGGAGTGGGCGACGGTTCAAGCGAGGGCGGCAACGGTGACAACTCCGAGGGCGGCAATCAAGGCAACGAGGGCGGCAACTCGGGTGGCGACAGTGGCAATTCGGGCAACGAAGGCAGCGGCGACGGTAACGAGGGCGGCGAAGTCGACTACGAGGGTATTCCCGACGTTGAGGAAAACGAAGCCACACTTATCAGCAAAATTCTTAACGGCACAGACGGACAGAGCTACACCGTCCGCGGTACGGTAGTCGCGTACAACGCGCAGAGCTTCCTTATTAAGGACTCCACGGGCTCGGTGCTTGTATACAAGGGCTCAAGCTGGGCATCCGACCTTGAAATCGGAGACGTTGTTGAGGTTAGCGGAAAGCGCACCGTTTACGGTAACGCGCCTCAGTTCGGTACAGACGCTACCTACGAGAAGCTTGACTCTGTACAGTATAAGCAGCCTACTCCCACACCTCACACTCCCGCAGAGCTTAATGCGTACTCTTCTGCATCGAAGATTACTCCCGTTTACGTGAAGCTTACGGGCTCACTTGAAATATCCAAAAGCTCCGACGGAACTAAGACCTACTACAACTTCAACATAGACAGCACCAGCATAATAGGTTCTCTCACCTACCCCAAGGCATCCGAGCTTGTAGACTTCAATGCTATGGACGGAAACAGAATGGAGGTTGAGGGCTGGATTACCGGTGTTACTGCATACGGCAAATACCTGAACCTTATTACCGTAAGCTATAAGGACTTAGGCGCAGAAGGCAACAATCCCGGCAGCACGGGTACCTCCGGCGTAGTTATTAAAGGAATAGAAATTCCCGCTTACGCAGGTGACGGATATTATAGACTTAATAACAATACTCCCTTCTTCACCGACAGCGACAAGAAATTCGTAGGATATGAGTACTCCGCCCTTGACGACCTCGGCAGAGCTACGGGTGCTATCGCAAGGCTTACGAAGTCCCTTATGCCTACCGATGACAGAGAGGATATAGGTCATATCAGACCTACGGGCTGGAAGCAGGCGGCGTATCCCTCCCTCGGGCTCAAAAACCTCTATGACCGTTCTCACCTTCTGGCGCACTCGCTGATGAGCGACGACGTTCACGTAGAGAACCTGGTTACAGGAACCGTTTATATGAACCAGAACGTTATGACCACCTTTGAGGGTATGGTTCGCGACGCAGTCAAGGCAGGCACCGACGTTCTCTATAGAGTTACGCCTATTTACCTTGGCAACAACCTTGTAGCCAGCGGACTCCTTATGGAGGCTTATTCCATATTGGACGGAGGCGACGATATTTGCTTCTGCGTATATCTCTACAACGTTCAGCCCGGTGTTGAAATTGATTATGCTACCGGAAACAACTGGCTTGCAGGCTCGGGTGACAGCGGCTCGGGCGATAGCGGCTCGGGCGATAGCGGTTCAGGCTCACAGGTAGAAGGACTCCCCGAAAGCGGTAAGGCGTATTATCTCACCGCCACATCCGGCAGCGATACCTTCTACGCAACGGGCAAAATTTCCTCTAAGACTATGGGCACTACCAAGGACGCGGCAGAGGCTGCGAAGATTTACTTTGAAGCGACGGATACCGAGGGTGTTTACTATATATACTATATGAACGGCTCGACCAAAACTTATATTACTATGAGCACCGATGCGACGAAGGCCTTTGGCACCTCAACCACTGCGACAGATAACGCAAAGTGGAAGCTGGACGTCTCGGGAAAGTACATTTTCAATAACGTATATTCAGAAAGAGCTATGGCGTTCTACGCTCAAGCCTCGGATATAAGAACCTATAAAACCTCTACAAGCGCACCGTTCCTTTGGTTCTGTGAGGCTTAAAAATATTTTTGCACGGCAGGGTTTTGCGTGTTATCCTTAACGGAGAACACGCAATGAATTGCAACCTTACGGCCCGCGTGAATTGAAAGCTATGCTTTCATGAATTGCCTGCGGCATGAATTGTGCCTTGCGGCACATTGGTTGCAATTCAATTCATGTGAGCGACGAATTGCGTGGCAATTCCGCGAGCAATTCATGGCAAAGCCAATTCATGATGCGTCAGCATCAATTCATCAATAAAACAAACAGAGCAAGAATAGAAGGAAGTTATCCTTTTACTCTTGCTCTTTCTGCTTGTTGTAACCCTCAGGTGGAAAATTAGGGATAAGCTGCGGTTGACTTTTTCCGTATTTTGATGTACAATATACTATATAAAAATGAGAAGCTTCAAAGGAGCTTTCAAAAAATGGACTTAATAAATCAAGAGAAATTTAAACGGCTCAGCGATACCGTGTCGAGAAATTACAGGGTAACAAGGCTTTACGCGCAGTATCTTGAAAGGTTTCCCGACGTTATAACCGAGGATATGGTCAAGGCTCTCACCGAGGGTGGAGATATGACGGTGAAGGAGGCTCTCATAGGTATTTTGACGGAGCTTTTCGCACTGGATTACGACCTGCCCGAGGACAGAAAAATAATAAGAGATTATCTCACACCATCGGTTGTGCTGCTGAACGCCGAAAAATACAGAAGCAATCCCTACTATAAAAACGTAAGGATTACCGATATCAAGGACGGTGACTGGGAGCTTCGGTGGGAGAGATACCCCGCGTATCGCGGAGTGATTGCGGGAGATATGACCCTGCTCGAGGACTTCACCGAAATACCTCCCCTAGGCTTTTTCACCGAGGATTTCGACTTCCCTGCGGTTCTCGAGGGTGGGAACGAATGGATGACGCTGACGCCCGTTGACCTAGATACCTGCGAAGAGGCGATTTCCGCCGCACGGGGTAGAGTTATTACCTTCGGGCTGGGACTTGGATACTATGCATATATGGTGTCGGAAAAGCCCGAGGTTGAGTCTGTGACGGTTGTGGAAAAGAGCCCTGAGGTTATAAAGCTTTTCAAAAAGCACATACTCCCACAGTTCAAAAACAAGGATAAGGTGAAAATCGTAGAGGCGGACGCCTTTGAGTACGCAGAAAAGGTTATGCCGAGGGAAAGGTACGACCTCGCCTTCGTTGACACATGGCGTGATTCCTCCGACGGCGCGCCTATGTATTTGCGAATGAAACCTCTTGAAAAACTCAACACGGGTACCCGCTTTATGTATTGGATTGAAAATTTTCTTATATCAAGGGTCAGAGCTTTGCGGCTCGGGGAGATGCTGGATAAAATATAGGAGGGCTCACCCGACGCACCGAAAAGCTATAACGAAATAATAGAAAAGCTGACGGTAATATAAAGGCTGACGGTAATATAATAATAGCTTGCAAAGAAATGGGCGAAGAGTTGTAAAAACGCCTCGCCTTCTCTTCTTTGCAAGCACTTTTTTGTAGCTAAAAATGCATATAGTGAAATATTTTGCTTTTTTACCCAATACCCGTAGGGGTGGGAGTCAGACTGCAAAGCAGGTTACGACGACTTAGAATACTTATTGCTCCAAGGAGCGCAAAGACCGCGTCACCCATAAGGCAAACAAGCATATCAAGAAGCGTGTCGAAAAGTCCGAGGTCAAGGTAGCCGCCCTCAACGGTATATATTTGTCCTCCCGAATAGTATATTTCGGTTTTCTCTATATCGAGGATTTCGAACACCTCGTTATGGGAGCCTGTTGGGAAATAGGAGATAATATTCTTTACAATTCCGTCCTCCTGCATATCTCCGTTCATAAGGGCTGTAAGCAGCCACTCGAACATCTCCCAAAGAACGGCTATGGCAAGGCTGAAGGCGAAGGCAAAAAGGAGAGAGGCAAGGAGAGTTTTCCCGTCGGATTTCATAAGAATTCTGTTCATAAGGCTGTATCCGAGGGCTGCGAAAATGAAGCCCGATACGGTATGTAGAACTGTATCAAACACGGGAATCAGCGTATAAAAGTTATAGCAGGTGCCGAGTATTCCTCCGATAGGCACGGAAAAGAGTATCAGAAGAAAAGGAAGCGGACACCTCATACTGAGAAAATACTCAAAAACGAAAAGTCCGACTATAAAGAGTGCGGCATAGGGGATAGGCAATAACGCGTTTCTCACGTGCCCAAGCACGGCAAAATATACCGTAGAAAAAAGTGTAAATACAAGGTAAAGCGAAAGGAATACAAGCCTTGCTTTATCCTTGCGAAGCCCGTCAACCGAGGCAAAAAGCAGCCCCGTGAGAGTCCTTCTCATAGGTTCAACCTCCAAAAAGTGATATATTTATTTTATCATATCGGGCGCTCGCCTGCAACCTCACCGCGTTAAGCTTATGTAAAAGTTGTGTAAAACTTTCGTAATAAGTGACACGGGGTCGGTATATTTTTAGCGCGGCGTGCGTGAAAGCGGCAAAATGCTCTGCAAAAAAAGCTAATCCGAATGTGGTAAAGCTGAAAAACAAAGGCGAACACGGACAAAATCTCCAAAAGGGCTTGACCTTTTTGATATAATGATTTAAAATAAAGGGTAGAAAAATACCCTGTATAAAAAGGAGAGATGATATGGTACGCGAAGACGTAAAGCTTGCCCTTGAGTCCTACGAGAAAATTTCGAAGAAAACCTTTACCCAGGTAACCACGACTCAACTTAACGTTCTCTACAACATCGTATGCCGCGCAAAGCGCGACGAGGAATACCGTCTTGAGCTTGAAAAACTCGACACGGGGGTGGGTGATACCCTTGTAGAGCTTATAGAAAAATACTTTGCAGGCTACAATACGCGACACGGTCTTGATATCAGAGAAACTCTTACGGAGTTCGTTGACCCCGAGTTTGCATCAGGCGCATACTTTATCGTCAAAACCTATATTAAGGGGTCCGACGGCAAGCTTACCGAAAGGGCGCCCACGGAGTTTTCCTCAGGTGAGGTGGCATACGTTCGGGCAACTCTCAGAAGCCACGCAAGCGATGAGCCCGTAGCGGTGGACCGACTTGTGATGAAGTCGGTTGCCGACGGAGAGGTCTCCACCGAGGTCACAGTCCGGAACAGTCATACTATTGAGTTTGAGCTGACCTGCAAGGAGCCCGGTGCCGTTAAGTTCAATATTGCGGCGCTTGACGGGCAAGGAAAAGGAATTCTCGGCTGTGAGACCGCCTATGGCGGCGTGCTTTTCTCCTGGAGAGAGATTAAGGCGGCGCACACGCCTCCCTCTGATTTAGAGGAGTTCTGGCGCGGGGAAATTGACAGGCTTATGAAGGTTGACCCAACCGACACCGCCTCTGACGGATATTCGGGCAGAGTAAGCTGGGCGTTCGGTATGCCGAAGAAAAATCACTTCTCTATTACCAAATTTACCGAAGAGTATCACAAAATGCTCCACGATAACGGCTATAACGCTCCGCCAAGGGAGAGGCTTGAAAGCCACGATTCCTACGAGCTGAACCTTAAGGCGCCCGGTCCCTGCCACGCAAGCGGATATCTCTCTATACCAAAGGTAGGAGAGAAGAAGAGTATGCCTATTATGATAACCGTTGACGGATACAGCGCGTATGCTCCTATGCCCGTATATCACGACAAATACATAAGGCTTCACTCCTCCCACCACGGCTATGAGATGGGAAAGCCTGCAAGTGGGTATTACTTCAACCTAAGCCGCGGCGGAATTCTGACAAATTACGGCAGAGCCAACGGAGAAATTAACTCCGACTACAAGGATATACACGACTGCTATATGGTATATCTGCACCTTCGCAATATGCAGATGATAAGGTTCGTTACAGACCCTGCTCTTTCCGGCTTTATAGAAAATCTCCACGAATACTGGAACGGCGAAATTATGCTCTCGGGCGGAAGCATGGGCGGTTATCAGACGGCAATGCTTTCGGCGCTTTATCCGCTTCTTCGCGAAAGATGCGCCCCCTTCAAGCTCGTCAGCGCGAGAAGCAATATTACCGCCTTCTGCAACCTGGCAGGCAGGACGGTTGGCAGAATACCCACGAAGATTACGAGGTATGAGGCGGGTATGGATTACTTTGACCCCGCGACCCTCGCCCACCTTATTGAAACGCCGTTTGTTGTAACGCGCTCGGGACTTGGAGATGAAACCTGCCCAAGCTCCTCGATTATTGCATTCTTCAACTCCATAAGAGACGGTGTACCGAGGGAGATAAGATTCCTCCAGAACTCATCCCACGGCTACGTTCCCGACGAGGAGGTTCAGATGTGGTATAAGTATCGCTTTGATGCAAGCGGTGATGAGTTTGAAAAGCTCATAGACTTCTGACAGATTAACCAAAAATACAGCTTTTGTAAAGGAGAGTTTGCATTTTATGCCCTGTACGCTAAAATTTGCAGCTTATGAAAATATACTGAGAGAAGAGCTTCGCCCTGCAATGGGTTGTACCGAGCCTATTGCCATAGCCTATGCTGCGGCAATTCTCAGACACGCCCTTGGAGAGGTGCCCGAGGTTGTTTATGCCGGACTTAGCGGAAATATTATAAAGAACGTAAAGAGCGTTATAGTACCTATGACAGGAGGAAAGCACGGTATTGATGCGGCGATTGTCGCAGGTATTCTTTCCGCCCGTCCCGACAAGAGGCTTGAGGTTCTGACGGTGCTTGGTGACGATGCCGGTGAGAAAATAGACACCCTTTCGAGAAGTATTAAAATCGACACTCGCGAGATAAACTCCTCCTGCACCTTTGAGCTTGAGCTTAAGGGGTGTCGCGGCGAGAAGGTCGCGCTCGTACAGATAGTTGGAGAGCATACGAACGTTACACGGGTTGAACTTAACGGAGAGGACGTAACCGAAAGGTACGCGGAACGCAGCTGTCTTGAGACGGAAAAATCCTCCGAGGACAGAAGAGAGCTTTCCGTTGAGGATATACTTCGGTTTGCAAACGAGGTAAGCCTTGACGGGCTCGCTCCCCTGCTCCGTCGACAGATTGAGCTGAATATGAATATTGCCAAGGAGGGGCTTACGGGCAACTGGGGCGCTTCTATCGGCAAGATAATCTTAGATACCTCGTCGGGCGTTGCTTCGAGAGCAAAGGCTTATGCCGCCGCAGGCTCTGATGCGCGAATGAGCGGTTGCGAGCTACCCGTGTGCATTATTTCGGGCAGCGGAAACCAAGGAATTACAGCATCGGTACCCGTAGTTATTTATGCTGAGGAGATAGGCGCAACGGAGGAGGCTCTTATGCGAGCGCTTATAGTATCCGACCTTGTAACCGTGCATCAAAAGACGGGCATCGGTACTCTTTCCGCCTACTGTGGCGCAATAAGCGCAGGAGTGGGTGCTGCAGCAGGTATATGCTATCTTCTCGGCGGCGACTTCCGCGCTGTAGCTCATACTATAGTAAACGCCGTAGCCATACTTTCCGGCACTATATGCGACGGAGCTAAGCCCTCCTGCGCCGCAAAGATTGCAATGGCTGTTGAGGCAGGTATTCTCGGATACGAGATGTCAAAGGCAGATAAGCAATTCTACGGCGGTGACGGCATAGTTACCAAGGGCGTGGAAAATACTATACGCAACGTCGGACGCCTTGCAAAGGACGGTATGAGCGAGACGGACAGAGAGATTATCCGCATTATGCTTGGTAAGTCCTCGGAGAGCGACTGACGGCAACGTATCACGCAGTTAAATCCGTCTTCGACGGGTGAAATCCACCAAGGGTAGAGAAAATCGCTTTCGCGATGAAATCCTGCTTCGCAGGGTTAAAGTTAGACGGATTTGATTTTACCCAAGGCGTGTCTTGGATATAATCTGAACGAAGTGAAGATTTCATCTGAGCAAAGCGAAGATTTCATCTGAGCAAAGCGAAGATTTCATCGCTGCTCTGCAACGATTTCATTTAACAAGCAGAAAGAGAGAACAAATCGATGTCCTCTCTTTTTCTGTTAGTGATGTTTTTGCTATCGCAAAAGTGATGTTATTTTATAACCGAGAGTCATCTCTACAGTCCAAGAACGTTGGTTGATACGAAGAAATAAACCATAAGAGAAATAGCGTCTACAAGGGTGGTAATAAGGGGAGATGCCATTACAGCCGGGTCAAGTCCGATTTTTTTCGCGACTATCGGCAAGGTTGCGCCTATAATTTTAGCTACTATTATGGTTACTGTCAGCGAGAGTGCAACGGCTACGGCTACGGTAACTGTAACCGCGGTGTTGCCAAGGAGCAGCTTATCCACAAGCAAAACCTTCAAAAACGTTACCACGCCAAGTAAGGCGCCGCACATTATTCCTACACGCAGCTCCTTCCAGAACACGCGGAAAAGGTCGGAAAAGTCAAGCTCCGAAAGCGAGATGCTTCGGGTAACCGTCACCGAGGACTGACCTCCCGAGTTACCTCCCGTACCCATAATCATAGGCACAAACAGCACAAGCACTGCAGGAAGCGCCGCCTCGAAGCCTGTGAGAATGGTGCTGGATATGGTTGAGGAGAGCATTAGTATCAGAAGCCAGGGAACACGGGAGAGGAAAATTGAGAAAATCGAGGTCTTTAAATAGGGAGTTTCCGTAGGGGTGATAGCCGCCATTTTTGCGAAGTCCTCCTCGGACTCCTCTTTAATAACCTCGATGGCATCGTCAAGGGTGACTATACCAACGAGCCGTCTTTCGCTGTCCGTGACGGGCATCGCGAGAAAGCCGTACTTGTTGAGCATATACGCCACCTCCTCACGGTCATCGTGAGTGCTGACGAAGATGACGTTCTCGTCCATTATCTCCGAAAGAGGTGTATCAAGCTCCGATGTGAGAAGCTGCTTTGCCGTAACAACGCCCTTAAGACGTCTGTCTCTGTCCGTCACGTAGCAGGTGTATATGGTTTCCTTATCTATGGCTACTCGCCTTATGTGAGTCAGCGCAGCCTCCACGTCCATAGTCTCAAGGAAACGGACGTACTCCGTGGTCATTACGCTGCCTGCGGAGGATTTGGGATAGTTTAATATGGTATTTATTGAAGCTCTGTCCTGTGGGGTTGAGCTTTTAAGTATTCTCTTGACGACAATTGCGGGCATTTCCTCGATAAGGTCAACCGTATCGTCAATATACAGCTCGGACAAAATCTCCGAAAGCTCCGCATCGGTGAAGGATTCTATAAGCCTGCGCTGGGTATCGCTGTCCATTTCAACGAAGGTTTCGGCAGCCTGCTCCTTCGGCAAAAGTCTGAAAAGCAGGGTGTGATATTTCTTGTCTGTTTCGCCGAATATTTCGGCAATGTCGGGAGACGGAAGCTGCAAAATCAGCTCGCGCAGCTCTCTGTATTTTTTCTCCTCAACGTACTCTTCAATAAAAGAGGTGACCTTCTCAACGGCGGATTCTATTTCCGCTATAGGGAGGTCACCGTAGGTTGTGATAATCTCTTCCATTTCTACCTCCTTTGGCAGAACGGATAGGCGCATAGCTATGCGCGGAGTCGGGCTCTGCCGAATATATTACTGTAGCTTCGCGTATATGTACTTCGACTGCCGTCCGACACGAGATTCACTCCCTTCATTTAAAATTATTTTTCACTTCAATTATAACCTAAAAAACCGATATGTCAAGTATCTGTAAGTATTTTTTCTATTTCGGATTCTCCGTATACGGAAATACCCGAGCGGATTAACAGCTCAGCACAGACGCCGTTACCCTCGGTAAGTGTGCCGGTGAAGCTACCGTCATATATTTCGCCCTTGCCGCAGGATGGGCTTTTCTCCTTAAGGAGAGCCTTTTTGCAGCCGTTTATCTCAGCAAGCTTCAAGGCAGCCTCAGCGCCCACCGCAAAATTCTCTGTAACGTCCTTTCCGTCCTTCATAACTACTTTATCCCCCACCCTTTCGCTGGGAACTCGGGGGGTAGGAAGTCCACCGTAAATTTCGGGACAGATTGGTATAAGGTTGTATTTTTCGCATAGTCTCTCGGGGCAAATCTTGCACACACTCCTGCCGTCATAGCGGCACTTGATGCCCAAAAGGCAGGCGCTTATAAGTAGATTTTCCTTCATTTTTTCGTCCTTTTCTTGCAAAAACTCGACACGGGTCGGGCTTTTTGCTTTTTTATTTTGATATCAAGTCGTCCTTGACCTGCTCCAGCTCTCCGGCTCCCATAACTATAATCGCGCCGTGAGTATAGGAATCTACGTTCAAATTTACGTCGGAATCGGCGCAATATATTGCGCGCTCACCTATATCAAGAGCCAGGGCTCTTGAATTTATCCCCTCAATAGGCTCCTCTCGCGCGGCATAAATATCGGTCAAAACTATATGGTCGGCAAGGGAGAGCGCGGCGGAAAAGTCGGACCAAAGAGCTGCCGTTCTGCTAAAGGTATGGGGCTTGAAAACAACGGTAACCATATCGTGAGTCATAAGCTTCACGGTATTGATGCCTGCGGCTATTTCGGTTGGGTGATGGGCGTAATCGTAAAACACTGCCCTCCCCTGCCTTTCGCCTACAAGCTCAAGACGCCTGCCAATACCCTTGAAGCCCTCAATAGCTCCGGCTACGACGTCGGGGTCGAGCCCGTACTCCAATGCCGTGGCAATGGCTGCGGCGGCGTTCGCCGCGTTGTGTACTCCCGGGACGGCAAGCTTAAACTTACGCACTCTTGTACCGTGGTGATACAGGGTTATCTCCATACCCGTGTCGCGAAAAGCGGTGATAAGATAGCGATAATCTGCTCTTTCGCTCTGACCGAAGGTGACTACCCTTGACTTTATTGTAGGGATAAGTGAGGAGAGATGCTCGTCGTCGTAGTTCACAACGCAGAATTCGGCGGCGCGGGAGAGCGCTTTTCGGAACGAGGAGCAAAGCGCTTTAATATCCGGGAAATAATCGGTATGGTCAAGCTCTAAATTCAGAGCCACCGCAACGGTGGGAGAAAAATGAAGAAAGGAGTCGCGGTATTCGCACGCCTCGTAAAGCAGAAGTTCACTTTTGCCTATTCTGATAGGCTCACCAATCTGTAGGTCGGCGCCCGACAAGGTGGTAGGCTCACGGAGAGAAGATGCGAAAATTGCATCAAGCATTGCGGTAACCGTGCTTTTGCCGTGAGTGCCGCATACGCCTATTCTGCTTTTATACTCCAGCATTATAGCGCCGAGAAACTCAGCTCTTGAAGCTGTGGGAATTCCCTTCTCCTCGGCATAAAGAAGCTCGGGGTTATCACGCGTTACGGCGTGGGAATAAACGACGATGGTTGCGCCCTCTATATTTTCGGCATTGTGACCCGGGTGGACCGTGATGCCGCGGGATACAAGGTCGCGGACTCTGTGACCTAAGACTCTGTCACTTCCCGTAACACGGTACCCTGCATCAAGGGTAAGTCGCGCCAGAGTGTACATTGATACGCCACCTATACCAACGAAGTGTATCACGGCATCGGGCGACTCAATTTTACGGCGCATCTCATTATAGGTCAGCTTTCTTTTCTGCTTTGGCATAGCTCTCTCCTCTCTGAGGCGACAGTATTCTGTGTCGGTACATTCTTTAGTATAATATGCTACCGAAATAATACTGCTAATCTCGTATTATGAACTCTGTTCACGAAAATGTAACATAAAAAACAATAAAAATTTGTATACTCACTGAATATTCTTAACAAAAATATTGTATACTATGTATGCAGTTGTAGCAAGGAGCGCTATATAAAGCACATCTATGGAAAGGAATACAAGTAAATGCAGTTAACCGACATCAAAATCAGAAAATTCTTCGACGAGGGTCCTATGAAGGCTATAGTATCCGTTACCTTCGATGACTGCCTTGCAGTTCACGATATCAAGGTTATTTATGCCCGTGACAGATATTTCATCGTTATGCCCTCGAGAAAGAACCCCGACGGAACATACCGCGATATCGTTCATCCTATTAACGCAGAGTTCAGAGCAGCACTTGAGGAGGCAGTTATTGACGCCTACCACGTTCAGCTCGTTGCAGCGCAGCACGACGACGATAATGCATACAGCGAGGATACAGTAATAGTTTAATATGTATCAAGGACCGAGCAACGCTCGGTCTTTTTATTTAAAAGTTAATGGAGTAATACGTGTATCTAAGCTTGGCTAATCGCCTAAAAGTAATGGAGCAATACGTCTGTACGCACTTGACTAATCACTTTTTAGGTAATACCTCTATCCAAGCTTAACTAACCGCCCATAAGGCAGTGAAGCTCAGCTTCAAAGGGCTTTTAACCCCAATTGGAATAAAAAACCTACCGCAGAGGTGCGGTAGGTTTTTGTACTTTATCAGTTAAACTCTTCCTCTGCGGAAATGGTTGTAAGGTCAGCTTCCTCGGGAGCTGCTTCTTCGGGAGCTGCCTCCTCAGCAACTACCTCTTCGGCTACTGCCTCTTCAGCTACTGCTTCTTCAGCTACTGCCTCTTCAACAGCTACCTCTTCGGCTACTGCCTCTTCAACAGCTACTTCTTCAGCTACTGCTTCTTCAACAGCTACCTCTTCAGCTACTGCTTCTTCAACCACTGCTTCTTCAACAGCTACTGCCTCGGGGGCTACCTCTTCAACTGCTGCTACCTCCTCTGCGGGAGCTGCAACCTCCTCGACAACTGCCTCCTCTGCGGGAGCCTCAGCTACTGCCTCAGCTGCCTTGCGGGAACGAGTCTTTCTACGGGGAGTACCTGCCTCAACGTCCTTCTGCTTCTCGAGAGTGGATCTCTGCTCACGGAGAACCTGCTTCTGGGAGGTGAGAGCCTCCTTCTGAAGAGCGAGGGTCTCTGCCTGGCGAGATGCAATCTCAGCCTGAACGTCAGCGTTCTTGTTGTTGCCGTTGATTATAGCCTGCTGTGCGTTGATGATATCCTTCTGAGCCTGCATTACAGACTTCATAGCCTCTTCAAGAGTGGACTGAGTATCGATTACGATACGCTGAGTCTCCTCCATTGCCTGCTGAGCATCGGTAACGTTCTGCTGACGCTCTGCCATAGCCTTCTGCTGCTCGATAAGCATTGTCTGCTCCTGAGCGATGGAAATCTGATCCTGAGCGATAACTCTCTGGTTAACCTGGATACCCTGCTGCTCACGGAGAGTGTGACGCTGAAGGTCGTTGGTCTGCTTCTGGCTATCGTTAAGCTGCTCGTGCTTGTCGGAAAGCTCGTTGTATGCAGCGGTAAGCTCAGCCATAGTAGCGGTGAGGTTCTTGAGGTTATCCATCATAGCGGTGAGCTTCTCAATAAGGAACTGCTCATCCTCAAGGATAGAATTCTCGAGAGCCATAATCTCGTCAGCACCGTAGGTTCTGGAAACGAGAGTGGGAGTGGTCTGCTCTGCGGGAGCTGCAGGAGCTGCGCCTACTGCCTGAACAGGAATATTTACGGGGTGGTTTGCGATGAAGTTCTCAATGCGCTTGTCGAAAGCAACTACGAACTTCTGCATAGTAGCAGCGATTGCCTTCTCAACGATAGAGGAAACGTCAACGGAAACGGGAGCAACCTTCGCCTCGGGAGCAACAACGGGTGCAGGGCGATACTCGTAAGAGGGTGCTGCGGGAGCTGCCTCTGCTGCGGGTGCTGCCTTCTCGGCTACGGGAGCTGCCTCTGCTACCTCCTCAACTGCCTCCTCAGCTACGGGAGCCTCTGCCTCAACGGGCTCCTCTGCTACAGGAGCGCCGGGAAGAACTACGTCTGCGGTAAGCTCCTTAATCTTAAGCACGCGAGACTTAACGTCCTCGTTGTACTTGTCAACTTCAACTATGTATTTCTTTGCCTTTGCTTCGGGAAGCACGTCGATAATATCGCTGTAAGCCTTACGGATATCAGCTACGATATCGTTGATGCAATCAACTATTGCGTTGTGGGTTGCAGCGCACTCCATAAGATCTTCCTTAGCGTCGCAGTACTTAACGCCGTTCTTTTTGCTGGGCTTCTTGGTGTAAGCGGCATCAGCCTTTGCATAAGCTTTGTATGCACCGGCTACGTCCTTAGCAGCGTTCTTGTAAAGATCGATCTGCTTGTTCACCTTCTTCTTATTTTCGGAAATTTCGCTCTCAAGGCCGGCAACGTAAGCCTTGATTTCTTTTTTGCTCATTGCAGTCTCGCCCATTGTATAACCTCTTTCTCCGCTGTGCGGTATTTCATATCAATATTATTATATCAAATTAATTTTGCGCAGTCAATAGGTATAATAAATTTTTTAGGTGTTTTTTTGAATTTTTTTGCCGTTTTTTGCCCTCGTGTGGGGCGTGCGCGCGAGATTTGACCCAAAATGCTCCAAAATGCACGCCAGAGATTACAAAATCTCACCTTTGGGAGAAAAAAGAAGCATCCGCCGCAAGCTGCGACGGATGCGATTTTGATAGAAATTATCAGTGGCAGATGCACTTCTCGGTATCCTTGTCGAAGATGTGGATACGGGAGGTGTCGATAGCGACGGTGATTCTGTCGCCAGCCTGTGCGCGAGAACGGGAGGATACTCTTGCAATGATATTCTTGCCGTTGGTAGCGTCCTCCATACCCTCGAATGCGAGGTAGAGATAAATCTCTGCACCCATAAGCTCGGTAACGTCAACGTCAACCTGCATTGTGGTGTCAGCCATAGTCTGAAGATACATAGGCTCGTCGTGAATAGCCTCGGGACGGATACCGAAGATAACCTCCTGACCGATGTACTCCTTGAGGTCGGGGTTGTTAGCCTTATCTGCGGGAAGCTTAACCTCGGTGGTGCCGAGAGTTGCGTAAAGGTCGTTATCCTTCTTTACAAGCTTACCGGTAAGGAAGTTCATCTGAGGAGTGCCTATGAAGCCTGCAACGAAGAGGTTGCAAGGATAATCGTAAAGATTCTGGGGAGAGTCAACCTGCTGAATAAGACCGTCTCTCATAACAACGATACGGGACGCCATGGTCATAGACTCGACCTGGTAGTGAGTAACGTAAATGAAGGTGGTCTCAACCTTCTTATGAAGCTTGGTAAGCTCGTTTCTCATGCTCGCACGAAGCTTTGCGTCCAGGTTGGAAAGAGGCTCGTCGAGAAG
>JAFUPM010000022.1 GCA_017481225.1 Clostridia bacterium | reverse complement strand
GGAAGGTGGACTTACCGCATCCCGAGGGACCTATAATAGCAATCTTTTCGCCGTCGCGGATATCAAGGTCAACGCCGCGGAGAACCTCAAGGTCCCCGAATTTTTTAGTCAAGCCTCTGATGGACAAGACTGTTTCGTTTAAAGCTGTTTCGTTTCCCATATTATCTCTCACTCTTCTTTAGTCTTGTCTCAAGGGCTCTGACTCCTGCGGAAATCAGAAGCACCATAATTAAGTACGTAACGGCAAGCATCAGATACGGAACCGTATAATTGTAGGTGGGGTCACCGAGCTGCTTGAAGGACTTATAAAGGTCGGTAACGGCGATAAAGCTGACTATCGACGTTTCCTTAATAAGGACGATAAACTCGTTGCCGAGGGTGGGAAGAATATTCTTCACCGCCTGGGGAACCACAATTTTCATCATAGTGGTAGCGTATGTAAGTCCTACTGCGCGTCCTGCCTCCATCTGACCCGGGTCAACCGAATTGATACCGCCGCGCATAATCTCGCTGACGTAGGCACCGCTGTTCAAGCCGAATACGATAACGGCTACGGGAACACCCGAGTTTACCTGTATGTCCATAAGAGGAAGCAGTACCCAATATCCGATAAGGAGCTGTACTACCATAGGTGTGCCGCGGAAAAGCTCCACGTAAACACCGCAGATTTTATCTAATACGCGGGGCAGTCTTTTGTACTTGGGCATAACTCTCACAACCGCAATAAGAGTACCGATAACGATACCTATGAGCAAGCCGAAAACCGCGATCTCTACGGTAATTCCGAGGCCCTTAACTACGTTTATGTAGCCTTTTCTGGTTATGAATTGCTTGACAAATTCCTGCCACATTTCGGAAAAAGTATCCATATTTTAAAACCAAATGAAAGGCTTAGCTCATAGAACTAAGCCTTTATTACCTTTTTTTATTTATTATTCTGCTGCTTCTTCCTCTTCAGCTGCTACGCACATAGCAGTGAGAAGGTCAACAACGGTACCGCATGCGTCGAAGGTGGTGTCGTCTGCCTTGCAAAGAACCACGATAGACTCGGTGTAGTAGGGGTTGGAGAAGTTGATAACGTCAAGACGCTCAGCGGTGATGGTGATACCGGACATTGCGATATCAATACCCTGCTTACCAACAGAACCAACAACGTTGTCAAAGTCCATATCCTCGATAACAAGCTCCATATTAAGCTCGTCGGCGATAAGCTTAGCTATCTCCATATCGATGCCGTAGTACTGAGTGCCCTCCTTGTACTCCCAGGGAGCGAACTCTGCGTTGGTAGCAACAACGAGCTGACCTGCAGCATTGTCTACGTTCTTAGCAGCGGAGGTAACGCCAACGAAGGACTCCTCGTCGTCGTTCATATACTTATCCTTGATAGCCTGGATTTCTGCAGCCTTGCTCTCAAGAATGCCGTCAATCTGAGTCTTAAGCTCAGCCTGAGCAGGGTCGATACCGATACCGTAGTTCTCGCTGGAGAGGGGAATGGTTTCAACAACCTTGAGACCGGAAATTTCCTTGCAAAGTGAAAGACCGGTGGTCTTATCAACGATAACGTAATTAACGTTGCCGTTCTTCATGTCGTTTGCTGCAAGAGCAAATGTGTCGTAGGATACAACCTCAACGCCCTTGAGAATATCAGCATACATTTTTGCGGTAGTACCCTTCTGTACTCCGACCTTGCTTACAATTGTATCGCCTGCTGTGCAGGATGCAAAGGTAAATGCGCATCCGAGGCAAAGAACGAGAGCAAGGATAAGTGAAAGTGTCTTTTTCATTTTTTCCTTCTTTCCTTGGGTTATGAGCCCAATGTGTTTTTTGAATGTGCCACAATTATACACCTAAAAATGCATCTTGTCAAGGCTTTTTTGAAAAATAATTCGTTTTTTATGAATTTTTATTCAACAAGACGGAAAATCAGGCAAATATTGGCTATATTTTGTACAAAAAGGCAAAAACGGTAATATATATACTATAGTTTTTACACGTAAAAAATATAAAAATTCCTTAAAGTCTTTTAATTTTTGGCGCGTTAAAATAATAATATGCAGAATATTCAATGTTTATGCATGGCATTTTATGCATATTTATTCATTTTCAGTGGTGGTTGATTTTTTTCTTCATTTATGTTAAAATACTATATGTTGATTTTTTCTTCATTTGTATTATAATACTATGGTGAATTTTTCTTCATTTGTATTATAATACCGCGGTGGTTTTTTCTTCATTGGTATTAAAATACCGCGATATCGATTTTCTTCATTTAATAAATAGGTGCTGTGACTGCTTTGGCACTTAGCTTGGAGAGTTATGATAGCTTTATCTTGTGAGAATATTAATCTCTCATTTGGAACCGACGTAATACTTAAAAATATATCTTTTGCCGTAAACGACGGCGACAGGGTGGGAATTATCGGCGTGAACGGCGCCGGAAAGACCTCCCTTTTTCGGGTTATTACAGGTGAATATTCCTCCGACTCGGGCGCGGTTTACGTGCAGAAGGGTCACACCGTAGGGGTGCTTGAGCAAAATCCCGACCTTTCGTCTCTTCCCGGTGAGCTTACCTGCCTTGAATATATGTATACCGCCTTCCCTGCTCTCACGGAGCTGGAGGGAGAAATCGCGAGAACCGAGGCGCAGCTTTCGGTTGCGGCAGGACGGGGCAACGAGGGGGATATTCTCGCCCTCACGGCAAGGCTAAACGAGCAAAGCTCACGATTTGCAAGAGAGGGAGGACTTGAGTTCCGCGGAAGATGCCGCAGTATGCTCCTTCGCCTCGGGTATACCGAGGAGCAGCTTACCCAGAAAATCAGAACTCTCTCGGGAGGTCAGTACACGAGGCTTGCTCTGGCGAGGCTTCTTGCAACGGAGCCCGATATACTTATGCTGGACGAGCCTACGAACCACCTGGATATTGACGCTCTCGCCTGGCTTGAGGGCTTTATCGCAAATTATAAGAAAACCGTTCTCGTAATCTCCCACGACAGATACTTCCTCGACAGAACCACAAACAAAACCCTGTCTATAAGATTTGGGGAGGCGAGGCTCTATAACGGAAACTATACCGAAACCCGCGAAAGATGCGAAGCGGAGGCTGCGGCGCAGGAGAAGCGATACAAGGAGCAGCAGAAGGTTATCGCGAAAATCCGTGCTAACATAGAATTCCAGCGCAGGTGCAACAGAGAGCATAACTTCGTGACCATACGTTCAAAGGAAAAGCAGCTTGAAAGAATGGAAAAGGTGGCACCCGTGTCGCGGGATCCAAAAAATATAAGGCTGAGCTTTGCCACAGAGGAGGAGAGCGCAAACGACGTTCTGGACGTAAGAGAGCTTAGCTTCTCCTACGGGGCTTCCCCTTTAATAAAGAATATTTCCTTCCTTGTAAGAAGATACGAGAGGGTTATGTTCCTCGGCAAAAACGGCTCGGGGAAATCAACTCTTATGAAGCTTATAAACTCCCGTCTTACGCCGAATGAGGGAAAGCTGCTCCTTGGGTACAACGTAAAGATTGGCTACTACGACCAGGAGAACAGAGGGCTTACGGAAACCAACACCGTTTTCGAGGAGTTGCGTCGGGAATACCCCGACAAAACCGACCTGGAGCTGCGGTCAACTCTTGCGCTGTTTTTATTCGATGCAGACGATATCACAAGACCCGTGTCAACTCTTTCGGGCGGTGAGCGCGCTAGAGTTACACTTGCAAAGCTGATTTTAAAGAAGGTGAACTTACTTGTTATGGACGAGCCGACAAACCACCTGGATATCGGCTCCTGCGAGGCTCTCGAGAGTGCGCTTCTCGCCTTCGAGGGTACAATAATCGCAGTATCCCACGACAGATATTTCATAAACAAAATAGCAACCAGAATTATAGAGCTTGACCCCTATTGTGAGCGCGGACTCGTTGACTACTCTCTTGAAAGCTATGACGAGGCGTTCACCGAGTATATGAGGCTCAGAGAGGCAAGAAGGGCTACGGTCGATACAGCTCCCCGCAAGGAGGAGAAAAGCGACTCGAAGCTTAGCTACGAGGAGAAAAAGAGGGAGAACTCTAAGCGCAGAGGCGAGGAGAAGCGACGCGAGCGCGCGACGGCGAGAATTGCGGAGCTTGAGGGTGAGCTTGAGAAGCTGGAGGAGGAGTTGTTTGGCGAGGCTGCGACAAATTACGTAAGAGCCGCAGAAATAGACTCCAGAAAGTGCGAAATTGAGGAGGAGCTGTTAGAGCTTTACGAGCTTGTGATGTAGCTTTTCTCAACACGGTATAGGGGTAAAGCGGCTTTTTGTCAATAAATACGCAATTCTACCCTATAAAATTCACATAATAATAAACGAATAATAACGGATAAAATTTTCAAGCTTAATCAATATCTTTAATCAATAAAGCTTAGGGCGCTGTTATAATCTAAGGCTTTGCGCCCTGATTGGAAACAAGCAACTAGGAAAGGAGTCGGGAATGAAAATATACGAATATTCACTAGGTAAGACGGCGGACTTCGGTCCCTCGGTTATTGCCCTCGGCTTCTTCGACGGAGTTCACCTTGGGCACAGATCCCTGCTTACAAAAGCAAGGGAGCTTTCTATAAAGCTTGGGGTTCCATTCGGTGTATTCACCTTCGACGCACAAGGTCCCATAAAGGGCGGCGGCGAGAGAATTTACGGAAACCGTGAAAAGGCGGAGCTGTTTTCGGAGCTTTCGGCAGACTTTACGGTAATATGCGATTTCCGTTCGGTATCCGAGCTTAGTCCCGAGAGATTTATCAGAGAGGTTTTGGTTGGAGCCCTTCACGCAGAGGCTGCGGTGGCAGGCTTCAACTTCAGATTTGGCAAGGGTGCTTCGGGGGATGCGAAGGCTCTTTCTGAGCTTATGGAGAAAGAGGGTAAGCGCGCCGTTATCTGCGACGACTTTACCTACGGTGGCGAAACCGTATCCACCACGAGAATTAAGTCACACCTTGAGCGCGGAGAGATTGAGAAGGCAAACGCCCTTCTCGGCGCGCCCTTCAGAATATGCGGCAAAGTAACTAAAGGAAACAGCGTCGGACATACGCTGGGCTTCCCTACGGTGAATACGGCGAGAGAGCAAGGGCTGCTTTTGCCAAAGCGGGGAGTATACAGAAGCGCGACGGTTATTGACGGAAGGTTCTATTCTGCCTTAACAAACGTCGGCACCTGCCCGACCTTTGAGGAGCGTCTCGAGCATTGCGAAACCTATATACTCGACTTTGAGGGCGACCTTTACGGCAGAGAAATTACCGTATACTTCCTCGAATATTTACGGGAAGAAAAGCGGTTTGAAAGCGAAAAAGAGCTGATAATGCAAATAAATATTGACAAAAACACCATAACCAAAAGAAACGGAGATGCAAAATGGCAGGAGCTTGGACCAAACTTACAGTAACGGGAAACGTACGCGAGCTAGATAATATAGTCGCGGTCATGAGTATGCTCGACAACGGGCTTATGATTGAGGATTACAGCGACTTTTCCCTCAACGGAATGTACGGAGAGCTTGTTGACGACTCTATTCTCAACGCCGACCGTGACACGGTAAGGGTATCTCTTTTCGTACCCGAGGAAAGGTCCCTTGCAGAATATAAGGAGTTCCTCGAGGCGAGGCTCCCTGCCCTCGGTATATCTGCCGAGATTTCCGCAGAGGGTATTTGCGAGGACGACTGGGCAGAGTCCTGGAAGCAGTACTACAAGCCCGTCCCTCTCGGCAAGGTAACTATAGTCCCCGCTTGGGAGGACTACGATGCGAAGGAGGGCGAGGTTATTATCAAAATGGACCCCGGTATGGCTTTCGGCACGGGAACCCACGAGACAACCAGGCTTGTAATCAGACTTATGCAGGATATTATCAAGGGCGGCGAGCGAGTACTCGACGTCGGTACAGGCTCCGGAATTCTCTCCATTTGCGCCTCGAAGCTGGGAGCTAAGTCCTGCAACGCCTACGATATCGACCCCGTAGCGGTTAAGGTAGCGAGGGAGAACGTACTCGCCGACGGCTGCGACAACGTAACGGTTGAGGTGTCCGACCTTCTTAAAAACGTTGACCTTTCGGAGGGTAAATACGACTTCTGCGTTGCGAATATCGTTGCGGATATCATAATAAGAATGCTTCCCGACGTACCGAGATACATAAAGTCAGGCTCTCCCCTTATACTCTCGGGTATTATCGGTGATAGAGCAGACGAGGTTAGATGTGCCGTTCTGTCTCACGGCTTCAGCGTCGAAAAGGAAATAAGCGAAAACGACTGGGTCGGTATGCTCGTTAGGGTATAATACTTTATTTGAGAGGTTAATATGCCAAGATTTTTTGTAAGCGGCTCTGCCGTTGACGAGGAAAACAGTGTAATAAAAATTACCGATGACGATGCAAGGCACATTGCCAGGTCCTTGCGTATGGCGGTTGGGGACGGGCTTACCGTTTGTGACGGCAGCTCCCGTGAATATCTGTGCGAGCTGACGAGAATAAGAGACGAGGAGTGCGAATGTAAAATACTCTCCTCCCGTCCTGCGGCAGGCGAGGCACCCTTAGATATTACCCTTTGTATGGCTTATCCTAAGGGCGACAAGCTGGAGACGGTGATACAAAAGGCGGTGGAGCTTGGCGCATCGCGCATAGTACCCTTCGAATCCTCAAGGTGCATAAAGCGCCCGAAGGCGGAGAAGCTCGATAAGGTTGTCGCCCGTCTGACGAGAATTGCCGAGGAGGCGGCGAAGCAGTGCGGCAGAGCGAAGCTCCCCTGCGTGCTTACCCCTGTCGGATACTCCGAGATGCTTCGTGTCGCCGGAGAGGCTGAGCTTTCCCTTTTCTGCTACGAGGGTGAGAGGGAGCGCTCGCTGAAATCGGTATTAAAGGCGTATCCCGAGGTAAAATCCGTATCGGTTATTATAGGCGCTGAGGGCGGCTTTTCGGCAGATGAGGCAGAGGCGGCTTGCAGAGCAGGTGCCTTAAGCATCAGCTTAGGCGACAGAATTTTGCGCTGCGAGACAGCACCGAGCTACGTTTTATCAGCCATTTCCTACGAATACGAAATGCGCTGACGACGGATTAAAAATGCTCCAAATTCGTGTCCGTTCGTTAATTTCAACAAATGATATAATAAATTTTTGTGAACTTTATTAGTTTTTTTCTAAAAACTATTGAAATTTGTCTAAAAATGAGTTAAAATATAGTACAGTATTACCAAAAACCAATGCGAGCGCCCACCTTTCGGGCGTTTGCAGGGGGTTTTATTTTTTAGGAGAGGGTGAGGTTTTCTTTTCCGCGCTCGTGAAAGCTCCTATGAAAAGTTGTAGAAAGAAAGGATTAGCTTATGTCTAACCGCTTATTCCAGTCCATCATTCATCAGGTAAAGGATGCTGTGGGACGTACCCTCGGTATAATTGACGAGAACGGTATCGTCGTCGCCTGCAGCGAGCTTACCAAGATTGGTGAGTCCAAGCAACGCATCAAGGAGGAGCTTTCCTATTCCGCTGATGCCGTAGTTTACGAGGGATACACCTACAGATTCGTTACCTCAAACTCCAAAACAGAGTGCATCGCCTTCGTTGAGGGCGACGATACTCACGCACAGCGTATGTCGGAGCTTATCTCCATTTTCATCGGCAATATGAAGGATTTGTACGACGAGAAGTACGACAAAACCTCCTTCATAAAAAGTATCATTCTGGATAACATACTTCCAAGTGATATATACATAAAATCAAATGAGCTTCACTTCTCGGGCGAATGCCCCCGTGTGGTTATAGTGCTTCGCTTCCAGAACGTTGGTGAGACCTCGGCTTACGAGGCTGTAAACGAGCTTGTAAGCTCCGACAGCTCCGAGACTAACTACGTTATCAATATAGGCGAGCAGGACGTTGTCATCGTGAAGGAGCCCGTGGAGGGTGCTGAGCTTTGCGACGTTGAAAAGTATGCGAAGGCTCTGCGCGATAAGATACTTGAGGTCTACTCGGCGAAAACTCTCGTGGGTATTTCCACCGTCGTAGACAATCTCAAGGATTTGGCGAAGGCTTACAAGGAAGCAAGAATTGCTCTTGAGGTCGGTAAGGTGTTCGATATAGAGAAGCCTATTATGTCCTACGAAAATCTCGGTATAGGCCGCCTTATTTATCAGCTCCCCACCACTCTTTGCGAGATATTCCTCGAGGAGGTATTCAAGAAGGGCTCTCTTGAGTCCCTTGACCGCGAGACGCTGATGACGGTACAGAGCTTCTTTGAAAACAACCTTAACGTTTCCGAAACCTCAAGAAAGCTGTTCGTACACAGAAACACTCTGGTTTACAGGCTTGAGAAAATCAGGAAGCTTTCGGGTCTTGACCTGCGCGAGTTCGACCACGCCGTAACCTTCAAGGTTGCGCTTATGGTTAAGAAGTATCTCGCCAACAAGCCCACCAAATTCTGACCTAAATTACATACTTTTTCAGTAAGATTACATAATTATTGTGGGGTTGCACCGAATGCAACCCCACAGTATACGAAATGCGGAGGCTGAGGTTTTTTCGCCTCTTATTAATATAGAAAAGGTATATTTTTGATGCTAAAAAAGAGTAATACGACAAAAAGAGTCTGGGCGCTGATTCTGCTGACGGTTTTTCTGGCGGCGGTTTTATCGTCCTGCGTTTCATTTACGCGTCCCCCCGTTGACCCCACGAGTATTCCCGAGGACTATCACGTAGCAAAGCCCGTAATAGAAAAGAATATAAAAAAGTGCGAAAGCTACAACCCGAAGCAGTACTCCTACGTTACCGAGTATCTTCTCTACTGGGGCTTCCCCGAGTTCAACGTGGAAAAGACGGCTTGGGCTGAGCAGGTGTTCCATAGCAAATACAACTACGAGGGTGGTCTTTCCGACCTTTTGGTTGACGTTATGCCGAGAGCTGCCGTCGTGGCGAGAATTTTCCTCGACGAGTACTACGATTTAATTGACGTATCAGACAGCGAGGCTGTAACCAACTCAATAATTGAGGCTTACGTCAAGGCGTCGGGCGACCCCTACGCGGTATATCGCCTCCCCGAGGTTTACGATGACTTCAACCAGGATATGAGCGGTAAGTTCGGCGGTATCGGCGTTATGGTTGAGTACAATCACAATGACGAGTCCATTATGGTTTCCACCGTATTCCCCGACGGTCCTGCCGATAAGGCGGGCTTCAAGGTCGGCGATTTCATTCACGCCATAAACGGTGAGCTTATCAGCGATATCGGTTACCTTAAGGCGGTTAATAAAATCCGCGGAGAGATTGGAACCGAGGTCAGTGTAACGGTGCTGCGCGACGGTGAGCCCTTAGAGCTTGTGGCAATACGCGCCGAGGTTGTGGAGCAAAGCGTAACCTACGAGATTACCGAGGACAATATCGGTTACGTAGTTGTAACTACCTTCAAGGATAACACAGACGAGCAGTTTGCCGAGGCCATTGACGCTCTGCGCGAGGCTGAGGTTGACGGAATAATCTTCGATATGAGGAACAACACCGGCGGTTATCTTGAGACGGTAGTGAATATGGTTTCCTACCTTCTCCCGTCACAGAAAACCGTAATTTCCTATCAGTATAAGGGAAAAGAAAAGGTGACGCTTTATACGAAGGCTGACAGGGTTGACCCCGAAACCTTAGTACCCTACGATTCCGTCGTAGACCTTCCTATGGTTGTCCTTTGTAACGAATACACGGCGTCTGCAGCGGAGATTTTCACCTCCGTTATAAGAGATTACAGAAATGAGGGGCTCCTCGATGCGACTATCGTCGGAACCCTCACCTATAAAAAGGGTATTATGCAGTCAAGCTACGTTAATCTTTCCGACAATTCATACATCACTCTGACCGTAGCTTACTACAATCCGCCCTGCGGCGTAAACTACCACGGCATCGGCATCACACCCGACGTAGAGGTTGAGCTTCTCGAGGGTGAGGATAATCAATACGAGCGTGCAGTGACAGAGCTTAAAGAGTTAATAGGCATTCGTAATGACGGAGAATAATTTGTCAGTCGAGTGTTAAATATCCAAGAAAAACAGCAAAAATTATAACAAAACTTTACAAATAACACATTTTACAGGAGATACAGAAGAAATGGCAGAACAGAAGACTTACACACAAGCCGGCTTTGACGCATTACAGAAGGAGCTTGATTACCTCGTTACGGTAAAGGCAGAGGAGAACAAAAAGGAAATATCCACCGCACGTGCATACGGCGACCTTTCCGAGAACAGCGAGTACGACGAGGCAAAGCAGGAGCAGGCGAAAATTCACGCCCGCATTGAGGAGCTTCAGGAAATGATAGCTAACGCTAAGGTTGTTGACGAGTCCCAGATTGACGAGTCCGTAATCAGCGTAGGCTCAATAGTTGTGGTTGAGTCCGATAAGCTCGGTAAGAAAACCTATCACATCGTAGGCTCCTACGAGACCGACCCCAAGAACGGCAAAATTTCCGATGCATCTCCCATAGGTCTTGCACTCATCGGTGCGAGAGAGGGCGACACCGTTATTGCAAACGTTGCGAAGGGCTCTGTCAGCCTTAAGGTAGTAAGCGTAACAAGATACAACGCATAAAGCTTAAGTTGAAAGGATAAGGACTATGGCAAACCAGGAAAACGTAAATCAGCCTCAGAACTCCTCGAGTGAGCTTGCGGTTCGCCGCGAAAAGCTCCAGGCGCTTTATGACTCGGGTAAGAACCCCTTCGAGATAACCAAATATGACGTAAGCCACGAGAGTGTAGATGCTATCGCGCTCTTCGAGGAGAAGGAGCCTGCACTCGCCGAAGGCGAGGAAATCAAGGTCTCCATAGCGGGCAGACTCGTGAGCCGCCGTATTATGGGTAAGGCGTCCTTCGCTCATATTCTTGACGGCAAGGGCAAAATTCAGCTCTACGTTGCAAGAGACGGCATTGGCGAGGAGGCTTACGCCGCATTCAAAAAGTGGGACGTTGGCGACCTTATCGGCATTAAGGGTCACCTCTTCCGCACCAGAACCGGCGAAATTTCCATACACGCTACCTCCGCAACACTTCTTGCGAAGTCGCTCCTTCCCCTCCCCGAGAAGTTCCACGGTCTCACCAATCTCGAGCAGAGATACAGACAGAGATACGTTGACCTTATCGTTAACCCCGAGGTTAAGGATACCTTTGTAAAGAGGTCGAAAATTCTCTCTCTTATAAGAAGCTTCCTCGACTCCAAGGGCTACCTTGAGGTTGATACTCCCATACTTCTTCCTATTGAGATAGGCGCATCTGCCCGTCCCTTTATCACCCACCACAACACTCTCGGTATTCCTATGTACCTTCGTATCGAGACCGAGCTTTACCTTAAGAGGCTTATTGTCGGCGGTATGAACAAGGTTTACGAGGTTGGTAGAATTTTCAGAAACGAGGGTATGGACCAGAAGCACAACCCCGAGTTTACCACCATCGAGCTTTACGAGGCTTATACCGATTATTACGGAATGATGGACCTTGTTGAGGAGCTTTACAAGATGCTGGCAAAAGAGGTCTGCGGCGATACTAAGATTACCTACCAGGGCACCGAGATTGACCTCGGTCATTGGGAAAGACTCACTATGGTTGAGGCTGTAAAGAAGTACTCGGGAGTAGACTTCCACGATTGGAAAAGCGACGAGGACGCAAGAGAGGCAGCCAAGGCGCACCACGTTGAAGTGCCCGAAAACGCGACACGGGGTACCGTTCTCGTTGAATTCTTCGATGCATTCGTAGAGGACAAGCTCACTCAGCCTACCTTCATTTACGACTATCCCGTAGAGAACAGCCCTCTTGCAAAGAGAAAGCCCACCGACCCCGAGTTCACTGAGAGATTTGAGTATTTCATCAACTGCACCGAGTACGGCAACGCCTTCTCCGAGCTTAACGACCCCATCGACCAGAGAGCGCGCTTCGAATCGCAGGTTGCGAAAAGACGCGCCGAGGACCCCAACACCACAGCAGAGGTGGACTACGACTACGTCAACGCCCTTGAGTACGGTATGCCTCCCACAGGCGGTCTCGGCTTCGGCGTAGACAGACTCGTAATGCTCCTCACCGACTCCGCTTCTATCAGGGACGTTCTTCTCTTCCCGACTATGAAGCCCGAGGTTTGATTTTAATAGTAAGAAGCGGTTTTTCAAAGCTATTGCAGAGGAGAACCGCTTCGGCTTTAGGTTCTCGGGGCGGTTGGTTTAGAGTTGAGTAGATTTGAAGCTATCCTTCGGAGAGTTTGGCTTGCGAATATCGCAGCTCTGCATTTCCCCCGAATATTCGAGCCAGCAAATACAAAAATCATAGCATTAGAATAGAGGAAATTGAATAGAAAAAGAGGTAAGAAAATGAGGAAAAATATTGGTGCGAAGGCGATGCTTTATCCTATGCCTGTGCTTATTTTGGGCACCTATGGTGAGGGGGGTGTCGCAAATGCGATGAACGCCGCTTGGGGCGGCATAAGCGAGGAGCGCGAGATTTCGGTGTGCGTTTCCGATGACCACAAGACTACCGAGAATTTGCTTAAGACGGGCGCGTTCACAGTAAGCGTTGCCGACGTTGAAAACGTTGTTGCTGCCGACTTTGTCGGCATTGTTTCGGGCAATGACGTGTCGGATAAAATTGAAAGGTGCGGCTGGCACGCCGTAAAAAGCGAGGTCGTTTATGCGCCTATTTTCGAGGAGCTGCCCTTCGCTCTTGAGTGCCGCGTTAAATCCTACGATAAGGAAAGCTGCCGACTTGTGGGAGAGATTGTAAATATATCGGTTGACGACTCTATTCTCACAAACGGAAAAATTGACCTTACAAAATTCCGTCCCATAACCTACGACCCCTCCGGACATACCTACGTAGCTCTCGGTGAGGTTGTAGGCAAGGCATTCTCCGACGGAAGAAAAATATGACCGTCGCGAGGGATAAATTCACCGTCACGCACAGTGAGACTAAACAGCTTGAGGATACGGCGGGCTATATCGGGCGACAGCTTTTCGTTAAAATTGACAGAGCCATCGGCTCGTCTCACCCCGACTATCCCGAGACAATATATCCCGTAAATTACGGATATATTCCCGACACGGTGTCGGCGGACGGCGAGGAGCTTGACTGCTACGTTCTCGGGGTGAATATGCCCGTTTATCAATACACGGGTAGGTGCATAGCGGTAATTCGCCGCATTGATGACGGCGACGATAAGCTCGTAGTAGTACCTGACGGAATAGAGCTTTCGGACCACGAAATTGAGGAGCTGACAGAGTTTCAGGAGAAGTACTTTAAGCACGTAATAATACGGTAAATGTGAAAGTGTTTTTAGCGTGTAGCAATGCGATAAATGCGAAAATGCTTTAAAAAAACAGCAATGCAATAAATGCGAAAGTGCTTTAGGCACGTAACAATGCGGTAAATTCAAAAAGGGGCTATCCGGTTAAGATAGCCCTAAAATTTTTATCTTCGTATAGTTGAGCCTTTACGTACTCCGTGGCAGTTTTTAAATTCTTCGCTAAAAGCAAGTCAATTTGATTATAGCTGAATAGCTTTCAAATATTTTTTAGTAAGGCTGTTATTGGTTTTCGGAACAGCCCTTTTCTTTTTTGGGGTACGTTGACGAAAGCTGTCCGTCAGCAAAGGAGCGCACCTCTGTCGCCGATTATTTTCTTATCCTCAACCTTCAAGGTTTCCGCTTGATGGAAAACTGCCATAACCTCACCGCTCGACAGACGGATTGCCTGAAGTGCGCAATCATTCCGCAAGACCTCAACCTTCGGCGCGTGACTATCTGCCGACGATATCATATAGGCGTATTTGCATTGGCTTTTTTCGGAATGGTCGATGCTCAAGGTCAGCACCTCTCTGCTTACCGCTTCTTCCGACAGAGCAGCGTTGTTGCGCCGCCAGCTACCCCGCTTGGTTTCAACAGCCGATTTTATATGCGTATCCTGCAATGCGGTATAGCGGATACCGTTATGCAGAATTGAACTTCCCTCAACAAGTGTGTTACCCTGCACAAGGCATTGTTCTACCGTTGTTACGAGCTTGGTTCTATCAACGCCTTGATGCTCTATTTCCACACCGAGGCATACAAATCCGTCCTCAAAAGCAAAATCCGCCACCAGCATCTTTATACCGTCATGCTCTGCAAGCTGGTAAATCACGGCGCGGCTGCCCTGCTGTTTGCCGCCGAAGCATTGATTAGACAAGGGGCGTCTTGACCACTCCTTCCGTAAAAGGAGCTGCCCGTCGGTTTCGACAAGCGCGGTTGTGCCGGGAATTCGGGAATAGTCCCATACGGGATTGATGTTAAAATACTCGTCACCGTTTTTCATAATGCAGGTTTGAGTACCGTAGGACATATTGTAGCAAAGCTCTCCCTCGCTGTTGCATATTTCTGCTCCGAGAAGCTTGTCGTTCAAAAACTTTGCACCGACGTAGATGCCGTTAAAATGGTGACACAGCATAAACGCCTTGTGAAAATATTTCGTCAGAGTGGGTTGCGCGCCTCCCTGAATTGACTCCAAAAAGTCCTTTATTTCATTCTTACGGGGCAGCTTTTCAGTATGCAAAAGGATTTCAAGCGCCGTTTTGACAATGCCAACGTCGAGGGCGTTCGGGCGTGTTATTTCACGTCCAACGCAGGACCAATCAAGACTATGCCCCTGCACCATCGGACGCACCCCTTCCAGCAGAAAGGAGAGGAAGATTTCAGTCTTTTCAGGCGGGAGCTGATACTTCGTTCCGTTAAGCAAATACACCGCTTTCGACACATCGTACAGAAAGCTACGCCCATATCCGCCCGAGTACAGCCTGGGGCCGTGCTGGAAAAAGCTGTAGTCCTCTTGAATTCCGTCCTTCATACCAACGGTTATTTCATCGGATATCCGTTTTGATGCTCGCATAAGCAGCGCTTCGTCCTCTGTCAGCAATGAATGCCGTACCGTGTTAAGCGCGCCCCACATTAAATTGGCGCCCGTCCATTGGCTGTCAATTTTTCCGTTTTGTGCCATTGAGCCTCTGGCAATAAGCGCGACTGCCCTCGAAAGGAGTTCTTCGTCGAGAACGGAATACATCATAATCGAAATATCGCCAATAGCTTCTGGCATACCTATCTGATTGTGCCACCAATTAGGGTTTTTAAAATCGTTCACAAGCCAATATTTCAAGGCTCCGACCATTTTTTCCCTATACTCGCCGTTTTCTAATAAGCGCGACCTGCCAAAGCCCTTTAAAATAATCAGTATGCGCTCGAAATGCTTTTTCGTACACCAGAAGGAACACGTTTGGTCAGAATAATCAACGTCCCTCCAATACCACATATCAGAAGCATCTGCAGGCTCGAGTGCTTGGTACAGCTCCAAAGCATAATCCAACTCGGGAACGTCCTCTTTCCAAAGCAGCTCTTCAAATCTGCGGATTATTTCTCTCACCGCCACACCACCTTTATGATTTCAGTATAGTAAACGAAGAAGAATTTTTTAACACTAACCAGTAAACTTATTCAATTATCTACCGCATTCCAAAAAGCCGTAAACTCTATACCGTGACGAGTGCAATAGCGGATATTTGGAGAAAAAGCGGAGCTTATCCGAGGGGATTTTTCCGCGTTTTTGCGACACGGGTGGGCGAGGGAGCGGTCAAAGAGAGGAGTAAATCTCCTCAGCAACCCTCACAGCCTCCATAGCATCCTTCGCGTAAGCGTCGGCTCCTATCATATCGGCGTATTCCTTGTTGAGAACGGCACCTCCAACCATAATTTTGCAATGTGGAGCAGCGGCTCGCAGAGCCTTCACGGTCTGTTCCATCGCGGGAACGGTGGTAGTCATTAAGGCGCTCAGCCCTACTATGGGAGCGCGGCGCTTTACCGTTTCCTCCACTATCCTTTCGGGTGGAACGTCGCGGCCAAGGTCTATGACGTCAAAGCCGTAATTTTCAAGAAGCAGCTTCACTATATTTTTACCTATATCGTGGATATCTCCCTTGACGGTTGCTATGACGAGGGTACACTTTTTCGCACCTTCGGTGAGCTTCATTTTCGACTTCACGGCATCAAAGGCAGCTCCTGCCGCCTCTGCGCTCATAAGCAGCTGCGGGAGATATATGCGCTTTTCTTCAAATCCAACGCCTACGGTATCAAGGGCGGGGATTATGTCCTCGTTAACAACCGAGAGAGGCTCCTTTGATGTAAGAAGCTCTAAAGCCAGCCTTGCGGCAAGCGTACCCATTCCCTTTATTATTGCCTTTTTCAGCGAGTCGGGCTCGACGGCATCCAAAGTATTTTTTTGAGGTTTTATATCGGAATTTCTCAACACGGGTAGGGTGTCTAGGTGTTTTATATACTCCGCACAGGACTCGTCCCTACCCGAGAGGGCAAGGTAGGCGCGATAGGCGCCCATCATCTCGGCAGAGTGAGGATTCATTATGGCGGCGGAAAGTCCGCATGTTAGTGCCATAGTGAAGAAGGTGGAATTCAAGACGTCCCTTGACGGCAAGCCGAAGGAGACGTTTGACACACCGAGGGAGGTGTGACAGCCAAGCTCGCCTTTTATCATTTCCACAGCGCGAAGGGTCTCGGTGGGTGCTTTTGAATCTGCGCTGACGGTGAGGGCGAGTGGGTCAAAGATAAGGTCCTTTTTGTCTATTCCGTAGCTTTCCGCGCAGGAAAGAATTCTCTTCGCTATCTCTACCCTGCCCTCGGCTGTTGCGGGAATACCGTCCTCGTCAAGGGTAAGGGCAACTACGACGCCGCCGTACTTTTTCGCCAAGGGGAATACCTTGTGCATACTCTCGGCTTTTCCGTTAACCGAGTTAATCATCGCCTTGCCGTTATAGCGGCGAAGGGCGGCTTCCATTGCCACATGGTCCGAGGTATCAATCTGCAAAGGGAGATTGGTTACTGCCTGCAGCTCGGTTACGGTTCGGGAAAGAAGCTCGGGCTCGTTAATCTCGGGCAAGCCGACGTTAACGTCAAGGATATGTGTGCCTGCCTCCTCCTCTTCTATTCCGACCTTCAATATATAATCCATATCCCCTCTGACCAACGCCTCCTTAAACCTTGGCTTGCCCGTGGGGTTTATCCTCTCGCCGATAAGTACGGGGGTGTCGAAGCTCACCGCATGAGTGTAGGAGGAAACGAGGGTAATATTCTTTTTTTCGGTCTTAAGTGGGGTAGCGTGTCGAGTTTTCTCCACAAGAGCGCGTATATAGTCGGGGGTCGTTCCGCAGCAGCCGCCTGCAACTTTCGCACCAAGCTCAACAAGAGCCAGAGTGGAGTCGGCAAAGTGTTGCGCATCAAGGTCAAAGACGGTTTTATCACCCACAGCTCTCGGCAGTCCTGCGTTGGGCTTAACGAGTACGGGTAGCGAAGAATACTTCAAGTATTCCTCAACGACGGGGGTGAGCGCATCGGGACCGAGGGAGCAGTTAACGCCTATGGCATCGGCGCCCATACCTTCAAGCATTGCAACCATAGCGGCAGGCGTAGCACCTGTCATAAGCTTTCCGTCAGCGCCATAGGCGCAGGAAACGAACACGGGCAAATCACAGCTTTCCTTAGCCGCAAGGAGCGCTGCCTTCGCCTCGTAGCTATCGTTTACGGTTTCTATGAACACAAGGTCAGCGCCGTGCTTTGCTCCAAGCCTTACGGTCTCGGAAAAGACCTTCACAGCCTCCTCAAAGTCCAAGTCACCGAAGGGCTTCAACATTCTGCCAAGCGGACCAACGTCCAGGGCAATCCACTTAGGTTTTGGGGACGTTGATGCAGCTTTCGCAAATCGCGCGTTCTCTATAGCAGCGGCAATAATCTCTTCAAGCTCAGGGGTGTCAAGCTTCAGAAGGCTTGCGCCGAAGGTGTTGGTGTTTACGACGTTTGAGCCTGCGTCAAAATACGCCTTGTGTATGTCGCGTATTACCTCGGGGTGGGAAAGGTTCCAGCGCTCGGGCAGCTCACCCGGCAAAAGCCCTCTCTCCTGCAGCAGAGTTCCCATTCCTCCGTCAAGGTATAGAATATTAGTTTTTAAGTATTCCGTAATTTTCATTATTACTCCTCATTTCCCACGGTTAAATTCTCTCTCCGAGGGGGTAGAATTAAAGCTCGCGGTGAGCCGCATACACGGATTTTTATAGTTTAAAAAACCAAAAAGCGCACAAAAGCTTAACACGGGTGGCACTTATTCCACTTTTCGCCTAAGTCCTACTATTGCAGTGACGGATTTTGTGGGCGTCATAAGAAGGCTCTCGTTGAGTGTTATGCCAATCCGTCCCTCGGGCTTAAGATGGGCGAAAATATCCCTCTGTAAATCCAGGGGCAAATCCCCGTAGCCGGGGCTGAACCGTGGGGTACATTCGAAGCCCTGAGCCTCGTATTCACGAGCTATATCAAGACAAAAAGCATCGCAGAGCGACTCTATTCTCTCGGCTCCTATCCCCTGCGCCATAAGGGCGCGGCTGCCCGACGTGGAGCTGTACCGACGGGCGGCGCGGTCAAGCTCCAGCCCTATTGTTGCGGCAAAAAGAATTATCCTCTCACAGCCCGAAAGGCATCTTGCGAGGGCGTGAGAGCTGACGAGAGCAAAGCCCAGGTCATAGGCACCGTCACAAAAGGCGGCATCAAGCTCACAGTAGCATACCTTATAATCGAGACGTGGCAGAAGCTCGCCCGAGGTTTCTTCTAAGAGTGACAGCATCTCCTCCGACTCCCCGAAAACTCCCGCATAGCGGAGCGCTTCTTTTGGGCGAAACTTGGGCTCGGGGTATACCCGTGTATGAATTATACTCCTCATTTCTTCAAAATCTGCGAAAGGTTGTTCTGTATAGCCGCGGCTACGTCGGGCTTGTTCATCGAGTAGACGTGGACGTTAACTATGCCGTTTGCATACAGGTCAATTATCTGGTCGGTGGCGTAGGCTATGCCTGCCTGCTTCATAGCGAGAGGGTCAGAGCCAAACTTATCCACAAGCGACTTGAAGCGACGAGGCATAAAGGAGCCCGAAAGCTTCACTGCCCTCTCCACTTGGTTTGCGTTGGTTATTGGCATAATGCCCGGGATTATGGGCACCGTAATTCCCGCCTCGCGGATTTTGTATAAGAAGTTGTATAAAAGGTCATTGTCGAAGAACATCTGAGTCGTAAGGAAGGATATGCCTGCATTGACCTTTTCCTTAAGGTATTTAATATCCTCTCGCTGATTGGTACTTTCGGGGTGTATCTCGGGGTAGCAGGCGCCGCCTATACAGAAATCTCTGCCGCATTCGCGAAGCTCGCGGACAAGGTCAACTGCGTGGCGGTAGTGCCACTTGCTTCTGTCCGACCCTTCAAGCTCGGGGGTAAGGTCGCCGCGCAGAGCCATAACATTCTCTATCCCTGCCTCACACATTGCCTCTATCCTCTCACGGACCGTCTCCCTTGTGGAGGAGACGCAGGTCAAGTGCGCCAGAGTCGGTACGCCGTAGCTCGCCTTAATATTTTTCGCTATTTCCAGAGTATAGCGGCTGGTTCCTCCGCCCGCACCGTAGGTGACGCTCATAAAAGAGGGGCGCAGCTTGGCTATCTCCTCGGTGGCGTTTTTAACACTCTCGAATGCTGTGTCGGTTTTCGGTGGAAATACCTCGAACGAGAGGGACGGTGTTTCACCGCGTAAAAGCTCTGACAGCTTCATAACAGTACTCCTTACTATAACTTATATACCTAATTATACAATACTTTTCGGGCTTTTTCAATACTTTTGTTTTATTACGCGTAAAATAATGCTTTGTCCGTTTCGTTTGATTGTAAGCGCTGTACTAAAGTGAGGCTTTTTGGGCTGTAATTTGCTTTCGCTTTGAAGAGTGTTTTGAGTTAACTCTTGAATTGTTCATAAATATGTGTTAAAATAGTTTTGTAAATAAGGTGCGGTTGACGACTCCGCGCCGCAAAACGGAGATACTTATGGATAATTACGGCAAGCTGCCCCCCGAGGGCGGAGAGGATAGGTCCACCGAGCTTTTGGAGGATTGCTCCTACGCGACAGAAAAATATACAAAGCCGAAAACCTTCGGCGAATGGCTCTCGAATTTCTGGTATCACTACAAGTGGCATACCGTCGTAGGAGTGGTGGTGCTGGCTCTCGCGGCTGTTCTTATAGGACAGATAGCCACGAGAGAGGAGTATGATATCGGTATAATTTACGCAGGCGGTCATAGCTTCTCCCGTCTCTCCTCTAACGGCGAGCTGCCCTCTTACAACGTAGCGGTGCAAAGCCTCTGTAAGGTTTGCCCCGACTTCGACGGTGACGGGAAGATAAACGTCACCCTGAAGGACCACTACGTGCTGACCGAGAGGGAGATTGCCGAGCTTAGGGAGGCAGGACGGGGTGATAGCATCAACGAGGCACTGATAGAGACCGACTCAAACGACCTATCCACCGCAATTATTTCCGGCGAATACAACGTGCTATTTCTCTCCGAGGCACTCTATTCGGAGCTTGATTTAAGATATGACGGAGGACTTTTCGCCGACCTTACGGGCTACCTTAAGGAGGGCGCGGAATACGAATTTGCAGGCGGAGATACTCGCGCCGTGTACTTGAAGAGCTTGGGAATAAGCTCTCTGCCCGAGCTTGAAAACCTGCCCGACGATACCGTCGTATGCCTGCGCAAGCTCACCCTTGACCTCACGTTCGGAACAGGAAAGGTTGAGGAGAAATACGAGAACGCCGTAACCGTAATAAAAAACATTTTATCCTACAAAAAGTAAACTATTATTTGCTTTATATAAGAAAAATCGCGCTTGCCATAGGGCTTGCGCGATTTTGTTTTTTCTTAACTTTAAAATACTTTTTATCAAAAATTTATCAGCTTGTGTGCCCCTTGCTGTGTAATCTTTTCGCCAAAGCTTGAAGCTTGTGTGCCATCTGCTACGCAATCTTTTTTGTTAAGATTTGACGCCTTGTGCGTTTGTTTTGCGCTACTATGCAGTTGCTTTTTTTAAGGTGTCTTACGGCGGCCTTTACTTTTTAGCAAGCTCCTTTTCCTCGGGCTTTGGCAGCTCATCTTGCGCTTTCACTCTTTTGCCTAAGCCCAATGCTCCTCCAAGCTTTGATACGATGCTTTTCCCTCGCTTATAGGCTATTACTCCGTGCTTAACAATCTCATATCCCTCTTTAGCAAGCTCCGCCACCTCGGGTACTATTCCTTGCGCGGCTCTCTCTCCCTCTCCCGTCGATACGGAAAAGATACTTATGTCCTTCATAAAGCTGTCTACAAGCTCGTCCGCCTTCGCCTCAACGTAAGCTCTGACTACCTCGAATATTACCTGAATAATCCAAGAAATAATAGAGAGAGTTGCAAGGATTACCGTAATCGAATCGGCTGTGGTAGAGGATATGTAAATACCGTATACGGTAATCCCAAGAGTTACGGTTTTGCCTAGCAGCTTAAGTATTCTTCCAACCTTCAGAGCTTTTTTACGCGCCTCTTTAACTACCTTCGTTTTCTTGCCATAGGTTGCGGTATACACGATAAGATACCCGAGCGAGATAGCGGCTAAAGTAATATTCACGGGAAGCGATCCTGCGCCTGTAAAGCAAAGGTAGGTGAAATATCCCACCGTTACAAGCTGGGTAAAAACTGTAACCCAAAGTGTAAAGCGCTTAATATCTCGAACGGTGTTTTTTACTGTAGTAACGGTATTATTAAACATTTTCGTCTCCTTTTTGTCAAGCTTTGAAGTAAGAAATTTAACTTCTTTCGGGTACATTATACCTTCAGAAGATAAATTTGTCAATAGCTCGCATAAACAATCCGACGTTTTTGCCTAAGGCAAGGCGGTAAAATATTTATTGACATAAGAAAGAAAATGTTGTATACTATTATTCGGCTTTGATGGATTGATTTGGTTGGGAGTTCTTGACTTTGGGATTATTTCTGCTTACGTATTAGATTAATTACTGCTTGCATATTAAATTTCTGCTTACACATTAGATTAATTGTTGCTTGAAGGGAGGGCGACGTATGCTGCCTGAAAGGTTTATACTTCGTATGAAACGGCTGCTCGGCGAGGAGTTCGCGGAGTTCGATGCGGCACTGTCACGCCCTGCCGTCAAGGGTGTAAGGAGAAATCTTATAAAGACAGAAAAAGAGAGCTTCGAGTCACTTTTCGGCTCGGGACTGCGCCCTATCAGCTACGTTGACAACGGATATATTCCCGAGGACGCAGAGTCCCTCGGAGCAAGACCCGAGCATCACGCAGGAATGTTCTACTCCCAGGACCCCGGGGCAATGGCGAGCGCTGCGGCGCTTGAGGTGGGCGAGGACTTCTACGTTCTCGATACCTGCTCGGCACCCGGCGGCAAGTCGTCACAGATTGCCGAGAGATTAGGTGAGGGGGGCTTTTTGCTCTCCAATGAATACGTACCGAAAAGGGCAAAGATAATTGTCGCGAATTTTGAAAGACTTGGTGTCAGACGGGCGATGGTTACCTCCTACGATACGGCAGAGCTTTCCCGAATGTTTGAGGCATTTTTCGACCTTGCTATATGCGACGCCCCCTGCTCGGGCGAGGGTATGTTCCGCAAATGTGAGGAGGCTGTTGATGATTGGAGCGAGGAGAACGTCACAGCCTGCGCCGAAAGGCAGCTGTATATTCTGAATAATACAGCACCCACGGTAAAGTGGGGCGGATACCTGCTATACTCCACCTGCACCTACTCACCCGAGGAGAACGAATGTGTAGTTGACAGCTTCCTTTCGTCGCACCCCGAGTTCCACATCGCCTCGGTAAGAGACGAGCTCGTAGCCGCAAGCTCCGACGGTATAGTACCCGAGGGCTCAAGTAGAGAGGACTTAAAGCTTACAAGAAGATTTTATCCGCACAAAAACGAGGGCGAGGGTCAGTACGTTGCCCTAATGAAAAAAGCTGAAAAACCAGGATTTTCGCCAACTATACTTTACAAAGACGGTGCAAAATTCCCTACAAAGCAAGAATGTGCCGTCGTAGAAAAGTTCTTTGGGGACAACTTTAAAACTGTGCCGCGCGGCAGGCTTATCAAGCAGGGCGAGGGTATAGCTCTTGTGGAGCATAACCTGCCTATCCCTGCCCGTTCGGTGTTTATGCCCGGTATAATGATTGGCGAGGTCAGAGGCTCAAACCTTTTCCCTCATCATCAGCTTTTCTCTGCCCTTGGAAAGGATATGCTTAGGCAAGTTGAGCTTCGCGCAGGTGACGCGAGGGTAGAGAAATATCTGCGCGGCGAGGAAATTTCAGCCGACAACTCTTCTCTTTGCGGTTGGGTGTGCATCACCTACGAGGGCGCACCTCTTGGTGGCGGCAAGGTGTCGGGCGGACGGATTAAAAACCACTATCCCAAGGGATTGCGGTCACACTAAGTATTAAAAATTATTTTGAATAATAAATTAAAGGAGATAAAAAATGAGCAAAATTTTAGCACAGGTGGGCGGTATGCCCATAACCGAGGATGACGTAAACGGCTTCCTTATGAACCTTGGTCAGAGAGGCCAGGCTTACAACAATCCCGAGGGAAGAAAGGAAGTTCTGAAGCAGCTTATAGCAACCAAGCTTATGCTTCTTGATGCTAAGCGCAATCTCTACGAAGCAGAGCCTGCCTTCAAGGCGCGCCTTGCAAAAGTTAAGGACGAGCTGCTTGCAAACTATGCTGTGGAAAAGGTTATTTCCTCCGTCACCGTCAGCGACAAGGACGCGAGAGAATATTACGATAACAACACCGATAAGTTCGTAAGCGGTGAGAGCGTGAACGCGAGCCACATTCTTGTTGACAGCGAGGAGAGCGCTTTGGAAATTCTCGGAAAAATCAAGTCGGGAGAGATGAGCTTTGAGGATGCGGCAAAGGCATATTCCTCCTGCCCCTCCAAGGAAAGAGGCGGCTCTCTCGGTGACTTCGGCAGAGGTCAGATGGTTCCCGAGTTCGACGTTGCGGTTTTCGCTATGTCCGAGGGCGAGATTACCGAGGCTCCCGTAAAGACTCAGTTCGGCTACCACCTTATCAAGCTGAACTCCAAGTCCGAGTCCGCGGTTATGCCCTACGAGCAGATTGCCGACGAGATAAAGCAGGCTCTCATTATGGAAAAGCAGAGGGCGGCTTACGACAGCAAGGTGAACCAGCTTAAGATACTCTATCCCGTGGATATGATGATATGACAGACGACACCCGTCTGTTAAAGAAAAGGCTCGTTGAGCTTGGAAAAAAGTCACACGGGTCGGGGATATTCCTCTTTTCGGACTTTTTGGGGCTGTCTGAGCAGGCGGCGCTCGCTGAGGTTAGGGATAAGCTTTTTGGCATAAAGTACGAGCTTTTCGGAGGCTGCGAGGGCGCTGAGCGCGTAATGGTCAGATTTGGCGACAGCGAAGAGATAGGCTACGAGGTACCCTTCCCTATCGTCACCCTTAGGATTGCGCCGAAGAGTCTGAAATTTGCGGAGTCTTTGACTCACAGAGACTTTCTCGGCGCGCTGATGAACCTGGGTATTGAGCGCGACGTGCTTGGAGATATCGTCCTTTTCGACTCCTGCGCTTATCTTTTCGTCAAGGAGGATATGGCGCCCTACGTTCAGAGTGAGCTTACCCGTGTCAGGCGTACAGACGTTACGGTAAGCGCCGTTGACGAAATCCCCGAAGGCGAGCTTTACCGCACCGAGCATAGGAAAATCCAGCTCTCGGGAGAGAGGCTCGATGCCGTCATTGCGAAAACCTACAATCTATCCCGTGAGGAGGCAAGCAGACTGTTCCCGAAGGGGTTGGTTTTCGCGTCGGGAAGGTGCATTGAAATCCCATCCTACACCCCGAAGATTGGCGAGAAAATCAGCGTTCGCGGCTATGGCAGACTTATCTACAGAGGCTTTGAATCCACCTCCCGTAAGGGCAAGCTTAACGTCATCGTAGAGGTCTACGTTTAAGTATCATAAATAAAGAGAAAAAGAACCGCTTTGTCGAGGAAGGTGCCCCCCGTGCGGTTCTTTTCTTATTTTCAGCCCGAGATTGCGGTCCGTTTTTTGTTGCGCCTTTGGTGGGGCGAGGTTAATTTTTCGGTCAGCCCTTTACGCTTTCGTTCAAGTATTCAGTGAGAGTTCTTTTGCCTGTTCACAGCTGAATACAGTGATAAAAAAGAAAAAGAACCGCTTTGTCGAGGAAGGTGCCCCCCGTGCGGTTCTTTTCTTATTTTCAGCCCGAGATTTCGGCTGTCTCTTTAGTGCGCGATTTCGACCTTTGGCGGCGCTTTCTCGTCGTTTTCTTCTTGAAGCTCTCGTGCTTTGCGAGCCCCTCCTTATAGGACTTAACAGCTGCCTCGTCGGCTCTGCGGATAATCCTTTTTGCACGCCAGGTGTCGTTGAAGTTGCGGTGCAGGCGGTAGGTTATAAACATCTCGCCGTCGCGCTCACATTGGTAGTAATAGGTATATTTTTGCCCCTTGGAGTGAAGAGGCTTGCCGCACTCGCGAAGGCGAGATGCGCAGATGGGACACAGGGGATTTTTAACTGCGTCGTCCTCCAGCAGCTCCTCTATGGTAACGTAGCCGTCGTCGCCTGCGTCGGCGTCACCCATAACTCTCTCGTCGAGGTACTCTCCGTTTTGGGTGGTGTAGCTTTTGATAGCGTCGGGAACGTCCAGCCTCTGCGCTACGAGAGCTGTGAAATAGGCATCGTTCAGGGCATCGTGGGCAGGTAAATTCTGCGGTATCTCGAAATAATCCATTGCGTATTCGAGAGAGCGTTGCTTTGAAAGTCCGTCTGTACGGGTCTTGAAGATACGCTGCAGGTCGTAGACCTTACCCAGCCAATCGGCGCTGAGCCTGTGGGCGTTGAAGTTCTCCTTCAGCATGGGGATATCGTCGGGACCCCAGGTGAGGAAGGCAAAATCCTTGCCGCACCATTTGCGGAAGCGTTCGGCTGCCTCCTCGAGAGGAGTACCCAAGTCCATCTGCTCCTGCGTGATGCCCGTCAGCTCCGAGACGTGACGGTGGAGCTTCTTAAAATACTTAGGCTTTATGATTATCTGGTAGGAGCCGCACACGTTCATATTCTTGTCCAGCTTAACTGCGCCAATCTGTATGACCTCTCCGCGCAAACGACAAGCCAGCTGCCGCTGTACCGCAAGCGCCTTCTGCGCGTAGGCTTGGTTCCACTCCAGATCGAGTGTTATGTAGTACATTTTATATCCTTTGTCTTTCTGTCGTTCTTTTTCCGTGCCTTAATATTATATCACTTGTACTGCTAAAAGTCAATAGTGTAAATCATATTTGAACAGCCTCTGGGTACGCATTGAAAAAAGGGGTTATTACTTGAAATATTTTATCTTGACTTTTTGCTTTCGCTAGTGTATAATATCAGCATAAAGAAGGCGGAAGCCAAAGACGGCGGACTGTGAGGTGACGAAATGGAAAAGATAGAGCGTATACCCGATATATTTGCCTCCTGCGTTTTTAACGAGGACGTAATGCGGGAAAGACTCCCTAAAGACGTATATAAATCGCTGCTCAAGACTATTGAGGCAGGCACTGAGATTGACGCCGGCATTGCCGACGTTGTGGCAGGTGCTATGAAGGATTGGGCTATTGAGCATGGCGCGACCCATTTCACTCATTGGTTCCAGCCTCTGACGGGTGTCACGGCGGAGAAGCACGACTCCTTCCTCACTCCCGTAGGCGGCGGTAAGATAATAATGGAGTTTTCGGGCAAGGAGCTTATTCGCGGCGAGCCCGACGCCTCCTCGTTCCCCTCGGGCGGTCTGCGCGCTACCTTTGAGGCGAGAGGCTACACTGCCTGGGACCCTGCGTCCTACGCCTTTATCCGTGACGGCTCGCTCTACATACCCACAGCCTTCTGCTCCTACGGCGGCGAGGCTCTGGATACAAAAACTCCCCTTCTCCGTTCTATGGATGCTATATCCGCGGCGGGACTGCGCATAGTCCGTCTGTTCGGAGACGAGGCTGCAAGGCGCGTTATTCCTACGGTTGGTGCCGAGCAGGAGTATTTCCTCATTGATGAGGAGGACTTCAGAGCAAGGCGCGACCTTTTCTACTGCGGAAGAACTCTCTTCGGCGCGCCGCCCATTAAGGGTCAGGAGCTTGAGGACCATTACTTCGGCTCACTGCCTACCCGTGTGTCGGCATTTATGAAGGAGCTGGACCGCGAGCTTTGGACTCTCGGCATTACCTCGAAAACAAAGCATAACGAAGCGGCGCCCTCACAGCACGAGCTTGCGCCTATCTTCTGTACCACCAATATTGCGGTAGACCAGAACCTTCTTACTATGGAATGTATGAGGAAGCTTGCGCCGAAGTTCGGTATGGCGTGTCTGCTTGCTGAGAAGCCCTTCGAGGGCATCAACGGCTCGGGTAAGCACAACAACTGGTCCCTTTCCACCGATACGGGAAAGAACCTTCTGAAGCCCGGTAAAAACCCCGGGGAGAATAAGCAGTTCTTGCTCTTCCTTGCGGCGGTGGTACGCGCGGTTGACGAGTATCAGGACCTGCTCCGCATATCGGCGGCAACGGCATCTAACGACTCAAGACTTGGCGGCAACGAAGCACCTCCCGCTATTATTTCCATATTCCTCGGTGAGGAGCTTGAGGCTCTCGTTCATTCATTAGTAGACGGCTCGCGCTACTCTAAGCGCGACACGAAATATATGTCCCTGGGTATTCCCTCCGTGCCTACTATCCGCAAGGATAACACGGACAGAAACCGCACCTCGCCCTTCGCCTTTACGGGTAACAAGTTCGAGTTCAGAATGGTTGGCTCGTCACAGAATATTGCCCTTGCCAATATCGTTTTGAATACCGCTGTGGCGGAGTCCTTGACAATTTTTGCCGAGGCGCTTGAGGAGACTGTGGACTTCGACAGAACTCTTGACAAAATCCTCGCGGATACCTTTAAGGCTCATTCAAGAATTC
>JAFUPM010000021.1 GCA_017481225.1 Clostridia bacterium | reverse complement strand
GCAACCGCAGGGGCTCTGCCGTGAGCTGCCTCTATCATATCGCAAGCGAAGTAATCGTAAGCCATAACCGCGCAGCCGACGGGTGCGACACCGATAGCCTTGCCCTCGATGCCAAGCTCGTCGATAACCTCAGCTACAAGGCGGTGAATAATACCGTGAGGACAGCCGGGGCAATAATGGAAGGGGGCGTCCGTCAGGGACTTGGGTTTTTCAAATACTACTGCCATAATCAATTCGCTCCTTTCCGTGCATCGCGGATAGCCGCAAGTATCTCATCGGGTGAGGGTATCATACCGCCGCAACGGTTACAAAGAGAGACGGGCTTTTCGCACTTTGTCGCAAGCCTTACGTCCTCTATCATCTGACCCATATTAAGCTCTACCGATACGAATGCCTTTACCTTCTCGGTTTTCTCAAACGCCGCATTGGGGAAGGGCCAGAGCGTGATAGGACGGATAAGTCCTGCCTGGATGCCCTCAGCTCTTGCAGCCGCAACTGCATTCTTCGCCACACGGGAAGCAATACCAAAGGCAACGACACAGACCTCTGCGTCCTCCATCATATACTCCTCCCACATAGCCTCGTTTTTCTCTATCTCGGCGTACTTCTCGTAACGCTCCATATTCTTTCTTTCAAGCTCGTCGGGCTTTAAATAAAGGGAATTTACAATATTATGCTTGCGCTTGCACTCCGTACCCGTGAGAGCCCAGGGCTTCTCATAGGTGTTGACCTCGGCGTCCTCGAAGGTAATAGGCTCCATCATCTGTCCTATGGTACCGTCAGCCAAAATCATAGAGGTGACAAGATATTTGTCCGCAAGGTCAAAGCCCTTGATGGTAAGGCTCGCCATCTCCTGTACAGACGCGGGAGCCAGAACTATCATTCTGTAGTCGCCGTGACCGCCGCCCTTGGTAGCCTGGAAATAGTCGGACTGGGAGGGCTGAATACCTCCGAGACCGGGGCCGCCTCTCTGTACGTTAACAACGAGGGCGGGAACGTCGGAGCCCGCTATGTAGCTTAAGCCCTCTGCCTTAAGGGATATTCCGGGGCTGGAGGAGGAGGTCATAACTCTCATACCCGCAGCCGCAGCTCCGTAAACCATATTAATAGATGCTATCTCACTTTCCGCCTGGAGGAAAACACCGCCGATTTTAGGCATTTTCTTCGCCATATAAGCGGCAATCTCCGTCTGGGGTGTGATAGGATAGCCAAAGTAGTGACGGCAACCTGCGCGAATTGCAGCCTCGGCAATAGCCTCGTTGCCCTTCATTAAAATTCTCTCTGCCATAACAGTCTCCTTACTTCTCAACAGTAATTATGCAATCGGGACACATAGTCGCGCAGAAGGCACAGCCTATGCACTTCTCGGGTGCTTCCATATAAGCGGGTGAGTAGCCCTTCTGATTGAGCTTATCCTCCGCAATAGCAAGGCACTTTTTGGGACAGGCGTCAACGCACAGCCCACAGCCCTTGCACAAATCGGTATTAAACGTTACCTTTGCCATTTATATTCCTCCTTTAAGCCTGCCCGTCTGTTCGGTCAGGACGGTTTTTACCTTTCGGTCTGCCGACTGCTCGGTCAGGGCGGTTTCGCTTTTTATCCCGTCCGTGTTAGGTCAGTCGGTTTACCTTTTAGTCTGCCCGTGTTCGGTCAGATTGTTTTTGCCTTTCAGCCTGCCCGTGTTCGGTCAGTCGGTTTTGCTTTGTCGCGAGGGGCGGTTATTTCCCTCGGGAAAAGCAGTAACACTACCACACTGCAAAAGCGAGAAATCACGCCTTCTGAAGGTGGGGTAAATCAAAATACTTTTTCTGTAGCTTCATTGGAAAGGCGTCAAGCTCCCCAAGCTTCTTCGCCACAGACTCCTCTGCCGTATGCAACCATACGGGAAGCCCCGTTTTGCGGCTCAGCTCCTCCACGAAGTCAACCGACGAAAGAACGGTGTCGGGGGTCGTTTCCTCGCCGAGGTTTGAGTTGTTGACGATGCAGGTGAACTTAATACCGCACGCCTCCTCAATCTCCCGCATCACCTCTATTGCGTCCTCCACCGTCGAGGTAAGGGGTCGGTAGCAGTTAACCACCATAGCCATACGGTAATTATTCTCCTCCAGAATAGAGCCCTTGAAGCGTCCGAGAGCCAAAGCGCCTCTGTCGTCACCTCCGACATCTATTATGCCAAAGCACGATTTATCCTGCACGAGTCTGTAGCTCTCCGCAGGGAGCGCAGGCAGGTCAACGTTGGAGTTCGCAAAGCGAGGGGAGATAAGCTCAACCCCTGCACTCGAAAGCTCCTCGGCACTGTCCTTGGTTCTGAAATACGGATTGACGATATCCAGGTCAGCTATGCAGACTTTCTTTCCTAATTCCGCTAAATGCAAAGCATAGTTTACAGCAATGTTGGTTTTGCCGCTTCCGTAATGCCCTGCAAAAAGTGTCAATCTTTTATGTTCCATAATATTTTTTACTCGCAAAGCCACTCTCGGACACCTTCCGAGGGGCGCGAGAATTAAAGCTGCTTTCTAATAATCTTACCGCTTGTAGTCTTGGGAAGACTCTCGCGGAATTCAACAATTCTCGGGTACTTGTAGGGCGCGGTTTTCGACTTGACGTAGTTCTGAATTTCCCGCTTCAACTCGTCCGTCCCCTCGGTGCCCTTCACAAGGACGATGCTCGCCTTGACCACCTGACCTCTGACCTCGTCGGGAGCCGCGGAAACACCGCACTCAAGGACGTAGGGAAGCTCCATAATAACGTTCTCAATCTCAAAGGGACCGATACGGTAGCCCGAGGACTTGATAACGTCGTCGGCGCGGCCCACGTACCAAAGGAAGCCGTCCTCGTCCATCCAGGCGATATCACCCGTGTGGTAGAAGCCATCCCTCCAGGTTTCCCTTGTGACCTCCTCGTTAGACTCGTAGGCGTAAGCAAGTCCGCAGGGCAGACCCTCGGAAATGTTGATACAGATTTCACCCGTCTCGCCAAGCTTCACTTCCTCGCCCTCGGGGCTGAGAAGGTGTACGTCGTAGAGAGGAACGGGCTTACCCATAGAGCCGAGCTTATGGCTGCCGCCTGCAAGGTTACCGACTATAAGCGTGCTTTCCGACTGACCGAAGCCCTCCATAATCTTAAGCCCCGTGCTCTTTTCGAACTGACGGAACACCTCGGGGTTCAGAGCCTCGCCTGCAGTAGAGGCGTGCTCTATGGAAGAAAGGTCGAAGCGGCTTATATCCTGCTTTATGAGCATTCTGTACATCGTAGGAGGCGCACAGAAGGTGGTTATGCCGTACTTCGCGAACAGGGGAAGAATATTCTCCGCGTTAAATCTGTCGAAGTCGTAGACGAATATTGCAGCCTCGCAGAGCCACTGACCGTAGAGCTTACCCCACATAGCCTTCGCCCAGCCCGTGTCGGATATGGTGAAGTGAAGTCCCTCGGGGTTGACCTGGTGCCAATACTTGGCGGTGATAAAGTGACCGAGAGGATACTTGTAGCTGTGGGCGGCAATCTTCGGGTAGCCCGAGGTTCCAGAGGTGAAGTACATCAGCATCGGGTCGGAGCCGCAGGGCGCGTTCTCGCCTCTTGCGAAATGACTGCTGAAAATGGTATATTCCTCGTTGAAATTATGCCAGCCCTCACGTGTGCCGCCGACGAGAATTTTATGCTCAAGCGTGGGGCACTGCAGAGCAGCTGCATCAACAGCCTCCTTTACCTCGCCGTCAGCGGTGCAAAGGATAGCCTTAACCTTACCTGCATCAAATCTGTATTTGAAGTCCTTCTCAAGGAGCTGGTTGGGCGCAGGGATAGCCACAGCGCCAAGCTTATGTAGTCCTAAAATCGCGAACCAGAACTGATAGTGTCGCTTAAGCACCAGCATAACTCTGTCGCCTCTCTTTATGCCGAGAGACTTGAAGTAGTTTGCGGCGCGCGCCGACTCCTTTTTCATATCCTTGAAGGTAAATCTATGCTCAGTGCCGTCCTCCGCTACGTGAACCATAGCCAGCTTATCCGGCTTTCTTCTGCCGAGGGCGTCAACGACGTCGAAAGCGAAGTTGAACTTCTCCTCGTTTTTGAAGCTTATCTTCTTAAGGGCTCCATTCTCCTCTGTGGGGATAATGAAATCGTGGTATACTCTGCGCTCGGAATCACCCGCGCGGCTCTTCGTAGCAACCGAAAGCTCTGCCGCAGCCTCTCCCTCTCGCGCCGCCTGGTTGCGAAGGACTATGGCGTAGAAGGCGCAGTCCTCGCCGTCAACGGCTATCATACCGTGAGGTGTGCCCGAGTCGTAGTAGATACAGTCGCCGGGACCGAGTATCTCGGTATGCTCACCTATTTTGATTTTCATTCTTCCGCGAATGACGATATCGCACTCCTGACCCTCGTGGGTGACAAGCTCAATCTTCTCCTCACCCTCCTGCCAGCTAAGCTCCATATAAAGAGGGAGCGCAATTCTGTTGCGGAAGCCCGAGGCAAGGTTGAAGCCTATCATATTGTGAGCTTCCTCAATCCTCTGACCCTCTCCCCTTCTCGTAAGAGCGTAGGAGCGAAGCTTGGGGCTTTTACCCTCAAGGAGGTCGCCAAGGTCAACGCCGAAGCTCAGGGTACAGTGATAAAGGAAGGCAACGCTCAGGTTGCGGTTACCTGCCTCGCACTGCTCGTACTCGTATACGGTAGTACCGGTACGTGAAGCCATCTCCTCGACGGACAGCCCCGTGACCGTGCGCAATTCCTTTATACGGGCTGCTATCTGTTTTATTTTATTTTCCATTCCGTTGATTTTCGGTTCCACGTCGTACCTCTTTACAGTTTATTGACTTACTTAAGTACAAAAGTAAGATTTAATAAAATATATTATATCTAATTTCACTTGGGTTTGTCAATATTTTTCTATGAATTTTCTTACATTTTAATACATTTCGTCGAAATTGACCCTTGGCGTCATATATAAAAGTGAAGCCTTTGAGTGTCCTGATTGCCTAAAAACAAAAAACGCCCCAAGAAACAAATTCTTGAGACGAGCATTATACCCGCGGTACCACTCAATTTGCGATAAATCGCCGCTTAAGGCTCAAACAAGCCTGTACCCTTAACGCGGGAAACGGGGGACCCTGGCAAAGGCTCGAATCTCCGGCTCGGAAGTGATGGGTAACGGACCCTCGTCTGTCGGCTCACACCAACCGCCGACTCTCTGTAAGACTCTGTTGCCGTACCGTCTTCGTCTTAGCTTTTATACCAACATTCTATCACACATTTTTTCAAAAGTCAAACATTTTTTTGGTGTCAAATTAAACAAAATTACAAGGGTTTTAAACCGTTTTTTACACATTTTTGACAAATATGCTTCATTTTCAAAATTTTCTCTTGACAAAACTCCAAAGTAGTGGTTTAATATATTTAACTTTTAAAGCCATTTTTCAAAGACAATGACGGAAATCTTGCTTTATTCTGAGGTTACAGAGAGTCGGCGGTTGGTGTGAGCCGATACGGAGGGGTTTGGCAGTCTTCTTCCCGAGTCGGTCTCGTCAAAGCGCAAGCGAGTAATGAGACACGGGGGCTCCCGTTACAGAGCAGGGCCTTGCTTGAGGCTTGTGAGTGATTCCCCCCGTGTGGGGTTTAATCAGGGTGGTACCGCGAATGTAATTCGTCCCTGGAGCCGTTTTTCTACGGCTTCGGGCTTGTTTATTTTTAAAGGGAGAAATGCTATGACAGAAATCAAAATCAGCGACGTAACGATGAAGCAGTCCTACGAGGACTTCAATCTATCCTTTAAGGAGAAAATCGAGCTATCCAAGCTCTTATCCAAGCTATCCGTTGACGTCATAGAGCTGGAGGGCATAACTAACGCGCGAGTAGATTCTCTGCGCATTAAGTCTATTGCCGCGGCTGCTCCCGACAGCATTATAGCCGTTCCCGTAGAATTGAACGAGGAGAGCGTAAGGATAACCTTCGCGGCTCTCAAGGAAGCTAAGCATCCAAGACTTCAGGTGGTAGCCTCCACAAGCTCGGTGCAGATAGAGTATCTTTTCCATAAAAAGCCGGAGGCTATGCTTGCGGCAATAGGCGATACCGTTGCGGCTTGCCTTGCCCTTTGCCCCGACGTTGAGTTCGTGGCAACCGATGCCACAAGAAGCGAGGAGTCCTTCCTCTCGGCGGCAATTAAGACCGCTATTGAAAAGGGTGCTAAAACCGTCACGCTTTGCGACACGGCAGGCACTATGTTCCCGAGTGAGCTTGCGGACTTCATCACAGCACAGTACGAGAAGGTTCCCGAGCTTCGTAGAGTTACCCTTGGCGTTGGCTGCTCCGACGCCCTCTCTATGGCAGAGGCGTGCGCGGTTGCGGCTATCGGCAGCGGTGCTACTCAGATTTGCGCGGCGGCGTATCCTCTCGGAGGCGCGTCACTTGCTAACGTTGCACGTATTATAGATGCGAAATCCGATGCACTCGGCGCACGCGTATCGGTTAAAACCACACAGCTTACAAGGATTATCGAGCAGATAAGCTGGGTATGCCAGCCCGGCAAAAAGAGCGCGATCAATACAGAGGAGGTTAGCTCCGACGTTTATCTCACGGCTTACGACGGTGAGGAGGCAGTTGCTCTCGCGGTATCCCGCCTTGGCTACGACCTCTCCGAGGAGGATACGGGTAAGGTATACGCCGCCTTCAAGCAGATTGCAGGAAAGAAGGAGCGCGTAGGTCTTAAGGAGCTTGACGCCATAGTGGCGTCCTCGGCTATGCAGGTTCCCGAAACCTATAAGCTTGACACCTACGTTATCACCTCGGGCAACACTATCTCCGCCACCGCCCACATCAAGCTTATGAAAAACGGTGAGCCCACCGAGGGCGTGTATATCGGCGACGGCTCTATTGACGCCGCATTCCAGGCTATTGAGAAGATTACGGGCTGCCACTACGAGCTTGACGATTTCCAGCTCCAGGCTGTCACCGAGGGCAGAGAGGCTATGGGTCAGACCGTAGTCAAGCTTCGCTCCGGCGGCAAGGTTTATTCGGGCAGAGGTATTTCCACCGATATCGTCGGTGCGGGTATCAGAGCCTATCTCAGCGCACTTAACAAATTAATTTACGAGGAGGAAGTAGAATGAAGCTTTCCTTTTCAACACGAGGCTGGCCAGGCTTCTCCTTCGAAGAGATGCAAAGCACGGCAACGGAAATGGGCTTTTCGGGAATTGAGGTATACAATCTCCACGCCTTCCCCGAGCTTACCGACAAGGGCTCGCCCTTCCATAAATATAACACTCAGGCAACTGCAAGAGAGCTTAAATCCCAGGGGCTGACAATCCCCTGCTTCGACACCTCCTGCGACGTTTCCCGCGACACGGGTGCCGTGGAAACGGTAAAATCCCTTATTGAGACAGCTCGCGGAGCGTCTGTTCCCTACGTTGTGGTTTGCGCGCTTTCCGACGACGAGGAGAGGGTTTTCGCCTCTCTCTCCGAGCTGCTTCCCATAGCTCGGGCGGCGGAGGTTTCTATCCTTGTGAAAACAAGCGGAATATACTCCGACACAAGCCGCCTTCGCAATATGCTTGACCGCTTCGCAAGCGACAATCTTGCGGTTCTGTGGGATATTCACCACCCCTACAGAGACAAGGGCGAGTCGGGTGACGATACCATAAAGAACCTTGGCTGCTACGTAAAGCACGTCCATATGCGCGACTCCGACGACGAGGGAGTCTACCAGCTTATCGGCGAGGGTACTATGCCTATTGACGAGGTTATGCGCGCCCTCTCCTCGGTAAACTACGATAATTATATTTCTCTTGAGTGGAAGCCCGAGTGGCTCCCCGAGCTTTCCGACCCCGAGGTCATTTTCCCCTACTTCGTTAACTATATGTCCCGTTTCGGCTCTACGAGGGATATGAAGAAAAAGCTCTACTTCAACCACGACGGCACAGGTCAGTACGTCTGGAAAAAGGACGAGCTTATTGACCTTACCTTCTCTCAGGTGCTTGACAGAGTGGCTGACGAGTTCCCCGACCAATACTGCTTCAAGTATACGACCCTTGATTACACCCGTACCTACGCCGAGTTCCGCGAGGACGTTGACCGCTTCGCAAGAGCCTTGGTTTCTCTCGGTGTCAAGGCAGGCTCCAAGGTTGCTATCTGGGCGACTAACCTGCCCGCGTGGTACATTACCTTCTGGGCTACCGTTAAGCTTGGCGCGGTTCTGGTTACCGTCAACACGGCTTACAAAATCCACGAGGCGGAGTACCTTTTACGTCAGTCGGATACTCACACCCTGGTTATGATAGAGAGCTGTCTTGACTCAAATTATAAGGAAATTATCAACACCCTTTGCCCCGAGCTTAAGGACACAAAGCCGGGCGAGCCTCTCCATTCGGCAAGACTTCCCTTCCTCAGAAACGTTATTACCGTTGGCTACAAGCAGAAGGGCTCTCTCACCTTCGACGAGGCTATGGCAAGATACAAGCTCGTAAGTGCCGAGCAGGTGGCGAGAATGGCGGCGGCAGTTCGCCCGAGCGACGTTTGTAATATGCAGTACACATCGGGTACTACGGGCTTCCCCAAGGGCGTTATGCTCACTCACTACAACGTAGTCAACAACGGTAAGTGTATCGGTGACCGTATGGGACTTTCCACCGCCGACCGAATGATGATACAGGTGCCGATGTTCCACTGCTTCGGTATGACGCTGTCTATGACCTCATCTATGACCCACGGCACGACTATGTGTCCTATGCCCTACTTCTCGGCTAAATCCTCTCTTGCCTGCATAAACCAGGAGAAGATAACCTGCTTCAACGGCGTACCCACGATGTTTATAGCTATGTTCAACCACCCGAACTACCGCAAAACCGACTTCTCCCACATGAGGACGGGTATTATGGCGGGTGCAGGCTGTCCCCCCGAGCTTATGCGCCGCGCAGCGCAGCCCGACGAGATGAATAT